>NZ_JAPTNK010000094.1:0-251 GCF_026891775.1 Brevibacillus halotolerans | reverse complement strand
ACTTACATAGCCACCTGCGCGCGCTTTACGCCCAATAATTCCGGACAACGCTTGCCACCTACGTATTACCGCGGCTGCTGGCACGTAGTTAGCCGTGGCTTTCTCGTTAGGTACCGTCAAGGTGCCATCTTATTTAAATAGCACTGTTTCTTCCCTAACAACAGAACTTTACGACCCGAAAGCCTTCATCGTTCACGCGGCGTTGCTCCATCAGACTTTCGTCCATTGTGGAAAATTCCCTACTGCTGCCT
>NZ_JAPTNK010000093.1:0-252 GCF_026891775.1 Brevibacillus halotolerans | reverse complement strand
GGGGTAGATAACTGGGGTGAAGTCGTAACAAGGTATCCGTACCGGAAGGTGCGGATGGATCACCTCCTTTCTATGGAGACTTCCGATATCTCTTTGAGATATACGGTAGCAAATCGGCTAGCAAACATCTTTACTGTTCAGTTTTGAGAGAGCATGGCTCTTAGGGGCCTATAGCTCAGTTGGTTAGAGCGCACGCCTGATAAGCGTGAGGTCGGCTGTTCGAGTCAGCCTAGGCCCACCATCTACCACATT
>NZ_JAPTNK010000092.1:0-255 GCF_026891775.1 Brevibacillus halotolerans | reverse complement strand
CTTCTTCGGCTCCTAACGCCAAGGCATCCACCGTGTGCCCTTATTAACTTAACCACAGTTAAAGGTTTGATCTTTCGATCTACACTAATGTTTGCATGTTCCTACAAAAGTAAGAACGTTTGCCTTGTATGCTTTCTATCATTATCCAGTTTTCAAAGAACAAATATATGGATCAGTAACCTTGAAGGTTACCGGCCTGGCAACGTCCTACTCTCCCGGCCCGAATGGGCAAGTACCATCGGCGCTAGAGGGCTT
>NZ_JAPTNK010000091.1:0-255 GCF_026891775.1 Brevibacillus halotolerans | reverse complement strand
GGTTTGAATTTAAAGCTAAAAAAGGGGATATTGTCTCTACTTTCAGTTACGTGCTTATCCTTGACATTTACTTCTGTTGTCACAGCTTCTTCTGCTAATACAAATGTTGTGAAAGATACAAAATATTTCGATCCAAGCCAATACAATATGCACTTTGACCATGAAACAGGATGGTATGTTGATGACTCTGGTAAGACAGTTTATGACCCAGTAAACTTTAGACTCGTCCTAATTGAAGCAAATGTTTATTTAGAC
>NZ_JAPTNK010000090.1:0-255 GCF_026891775.1 Brevibacillus halotolerans | reverse complement strand
TTACAATAAACATACTAACAAACAGACTGGCAAACAGACTATAGAATATACGCAATTTCTTTTTTACTAATATCATCTGACCTATAATAACTACCCCTCTAATAAAAGGGATTTTTTCAAAAAAACGAAGAAATTGGACTCTTCGCTCATTTCTCTTTTTACATTCTATTTCTATAGTCCCATTTGGGGATAGTGTAGCTTTTGAAACATGGCTGTCACTATAAAAACTGACACCATTCATGCTTGCACTTCCCC
>NZ_JAPTNK010000009.1:0-201582 GCF_026891775.1 Brevibacillus halotolerans | reverse complement strand
GTTCGTTATACGGGTTCGGTACAAATCCATCTTCATCTACAGTTGATCTGACATCTAGACTTCTTGGTTGCTCCACATAGTTAAGAGGATCTACAGGTTCCGATTTATTTGAAGTATCCGGTTCTTTCGAAGATTCTCGCGTTTATAACGATAGGTAAGACTTTGATTCTATCTCCATCTTTTCCCCCGTTCCAAACCGTACGTGCGACTATAACGATAGGTAAGACTTTGATTCTATCTCCATCTTTTCCCCCGTTCCACACTGTACGTGCGAGTTTCCCCGCATACAGCGTTCCATCGTTATTGTCTAGACCTCTTTTTACTCAATCTAAGAAAATTGTTTTATATTACTAAACTAGTTTTTTATTTTATGAAATAGCTTCTAAATTAGCCAGTTTTCGAAGTTCATTGATTTTCTTAACCTGTTCATCGTTCAACCGTAGTAAGTCTAGGTATTTATTTATCGTTTCCATTTTTGTAGCGTGAATTAGTTTGTGAACCTCGTTTATTATTAGCGTTAGGTTCTTATAGGAGTCATCCTTAGTTTTAGACCACGGCACTTTGTGGTGACAATGCATTTCATCTAAAATAAGTTCCTCTCTTGTAATAGCACACTTTCCATGTTGCGCAACGAATAGCGATATGCGGTTGTCGTTAAATTCTACGCTTGCACGCTCGTTTACGACTGGATGTTCTCGTAACCATTGTACTTTCCATTCTGGAACGGCTTGTTGATTTTTGTGAATCAGTGCTCTTCCTTTTGATGAGTACTTATTAATAGCTACGTTCTTATTGGTTGCATTTTTCGTTTGAACGTACCCTACGGGTATTATGGGTCGTTTCATTAGGTAACGCATCATGGACGATTTTGTATAACTTTTAATACCTTTATCAAGACCGTTGTAAGTTCCTTGTGAGGTAAAACCTTTGTCACGAAGGCGATTATACATAGTAATTAACATTTGGAATTGTACTGGTGCTAAGTCTTTACAGACCTGCGTTGCTATTTTGTAATAGTTGTGTATCCCAATTACTTTACTATTGTATAGTGCAATTGCCTTAACAGTTTCATTACTATTTGGTTGTTTTTGAATAAGTTTTATTTGTTCCTTTAATTGTCTTTTAACTTGATAGATTGCTTTAGGCGCAACATGTGAGTGACAAACCCACTTGTTTGATTTCAACTCCATTTTCATGGTGAAACCAAGAAATTCACTGTCTTCTTTTTTGAGGTTAGTAATTCTCGATTTTTCCATTGATATAGGAAGTCTTAATCGTTCCTGTAGCCACATTTGACTGGCTTTGAAGATTCTGTGAGCATCATTTCTTGTTCGGCAGAAGATTTTAAAGTCATCTGCATAGCGTACTAAGTATATTTCTTTTAGTTTCGTAGATTTTCGCAACTTTCTATATTCGTTACCTCGGTGTCGTTCTCCATTTTTGCTGTACATTGGTTTTATTTCTGAGCATTCTCTTTCTTCCCATTGATTTACTATCCACCAATCAAATTCGTTTAGGTAGATATTTGCCAGTATGGGTGATAGGATGCCTCCTTGTGGTGTTCCTTTTGTTGGATGTACAGTTTTTCCGTTTGGTAATACTATAGGAGCTTTCAACATTTTCCTGATAATAACTAGAAGTTGTTTGTCACGAATCCCTAATGTCCATAGCTGACGCATTAATTTTGTGTGATGTACTTCATCAAAGAACCCTTGTATGTCGATGTCAACTACATATTGCATGTGACCTTGATTGATACGGGTTGCACAATCAGCAATGGCATGTTCAGCAGAACGATTAGGTCTAAATCCGTAGCTATGTTTATTAAATTTTGCTTCACATATCGGTTCAAGTATTTGTAGCACACACTGTTGCACAATCCTATCCCACATTGACGGAATCCCTAATGGTCTTACTTTACCATTAGGTTTTGGGATTTCGACTCTTTTTACTTTGCGTGGTTGATATCTCACGAATCTTTTCTTAACAATTTTCAGGAAGTCATTCTGACTTAATTTTTCAATATCCTTGATTGTAACTTTGTCAACACCAGCTGTTAAGCTCCCCCCGTTACGCTTGATATTTCTGTAAGCGAGAAGAATATTTTCATCTGATGTGATGATGCTCATTAGTTTAGTAAAGTTTTGACCTTTTGTACTATTCGAATATAAGTTATCAAACGTATCTGTCATACCGTAGTATTCCGCGTGTCTTATATTCCTATTTTTAAGGTTTTGATTTGCATTTTCCTTCATGGTTTATCACGCTCCCTTTTGGTTCCGTGACCTTTTAAGTCATACTAGAATCCACGAGCGATTGAGTTGAATTGTCTAAATCAATAACGACTTGTGGCTATTGCTCCGCCTCCATTACAGAGGTTTCTCAGCTCATGCCACTACTCTCACTAAGATAAAAGAAAGTTATCGACTTATCGTCGTTTCCTTTCCACCGTTTCATCGAGTGTGTCCTCTCCACGTTCCTAGCTTTCGACGTTCCCTTAACCTTATCAGTGCTTTAACTTAGGTGCTGACTATAACCCTATGTCCATTTCCAACGCCTGTAACGTTGCACGAAGTTTCATAGATGAAATTCTTACTCCACCGCAGGACATGACTAATCTAGTTAGCCTCCAATATTTCTATTGGTTTATGCTTCAGGGTTTTACATTCGCCAGTTCGTCAGTGCTCTCGCACATACTCACCATATTAAGCTTTTTCCGACTCCCGACATATCATCTACATACGTTACCTCTAACGCACTTTCGGTTTCGTTTTTGTGAAAACGGCTACGATAGATTTCTGCCGACCTCTCCGAGCTTCATACCATTTCTATTTACACATTAGAAATCGCATGTCGGGGTATTAGAGCGAGCGTTTCAAGGCGTTACCCTATCATTCCACTCGTCAAGTTAAGAGTTCATAACTTCTTTTCGACTTCTATTCTTAAACAGAATTTAGTCTGTTCGAAATCATGCGTAATCTTTTCAATTACGAACGTCTCGCACTTCACCGCATACGGCTTTCCATCTAATTAGGACTTAACTTATAATCTCAACTAAATTACTTTCTCTACGAAATTTATTTAATTTGTCTAGTTGTTTTCTAGTCAAGTTAAAAGAGTTTAAGTATTTTTCAATCGTTTCTGTTTGCGTTGCGTGTATTAACACATGAATTCCCTTGTGAACTATAGTTAGATTTTTGAATTCGTCAGTTCCACCTAATACTTTCGGTTTAATGTGATGGCAGTGTAAATCTTCCGCTGTCAGAAAGATACCTAACACACTACACTTTCCCTTTTGCATTGAGTATCTTGACATCTTATTGTCTACGTATTCAGTGTTCTGATTATTCATTTCTCTAGCCATCTTCATAAGGTTATGTGTGACTGATTGTTCTAGGTTTTTATAAATGCTTTTTCTTCCTTCTTCTGTATAGTCACAAATACTCTGTGTGAAATTCATAACAGTTTTTGTCCTAATATCATCTATAGGAAAGAGATAAGTACCAGAAACTTTATACGTTAGATTTCTACGAGTATATAGTGATTTATATAATTCCGAAGGATTTTTTGGTTTTACTTTCTGGGCAATACTTTTCAAACGATTGAACAGTGTCGATTTAACATGATAAGATATTTTACAAAAATCAATCGTTACTTGTGTAGCACATCGGTAATAATTTTGTATACCTAAAACGTAAAGGTTATATCTTATTACGTTTCGGACGTTATTGGTTTTACCGATTGTTTTTATAAGTTCTTTTAGATTTTTGTTAATCTTCTCTTTTGCTTTGTCACTAACATTTGTATCAGCTACGTATTTCCCTCTAGTCTTTCTAGCTTTTATTTTAAAACCTAGAAAGTCCGATCCCTTTTTACGGATATTAGTTATTTTAGATTTGCCTTTAGCGCAATTCAGTTTGAGATTATCATTAAGGTACTTTTTGACTCCATGATATGCTTTCTTGGCTGTTTCGTACTCTCTGGTGAATATCTTGAAGTCATCTGCATATCTGACAATAAACATTTCCTTCATATTGCTTGATTCCTTTAATGCTCTATACTTTTTACCAATTTCTGAATATGTGTGCCTTGTTTCGAATGTCTCCCATTGACTACTTATCCACCAGTCTAAATCATTTAATACAACATTACTTAGTAAGGGACTTAAGATGCCTCCTTGTGGAGTTCCTTTATTTGTAATACCTATTCCCTTAACTGGAGCTTTTAGCATTTTATTGACAATAGTTAGGACTCTTTTGTCCTTAACCCCAATGTTGTGCAGCTGTTTTATTAATTTTCGGTGGTTTACGTTGTCAAAGAATCCTTCAATATCGATATCAACAATGTAGTGTAACTTGGCAATATTGATTAACGATTGACACCTTGCTATAGCGTGGTTTGCGCTTCTATTTGGTCTAAATCCGTAACTATGGTTATGGAATTTCGCTTCACAAATCGGTTCGAGAACTTGTTTAAAACATTGCTGTATTATCCTGTCTCTAATTGTTGGAATCCCTAATGGTCGCTTTGTTCCATTTGGTTTCGGAATTTCAACTCTTCTTATTGGTTGGGGCGTATAGTCAAAGATTGATTTTCTTATGAGTTCAACGAACTCATCGTCATTCATCTCTTTGAATTTCATTATTGTTTCCCCATCAGTTCCAGCTGTCATCGAACCGTTGTTAGTTTTGATATTTCTATATGCAAGGAGAATATTGTTTTTCCTCGTAATTATGTCTAATAGATTGATGCCTTTTGTGTTATTACATCTACTGCTCTCATATAACATGTCGAATGTTTCTTGCATGTTATAGTATTCGTTATTTCGTAGTTTCGTACTCACCGATAGATTCCCCATACTAGAGAAATTTGGTTCCTATCATCTTACTCGACACTGTGAGTTTCATTTATTTTGAGATTACTTACATTAAGTTTTATAAGTTAACTAATTAGACTAAAGGCTGTCCCTCCATGTTCATTACAAACACTTCAACGGTCGTGCCTTCGCTCTCACAACAATAAAAGACTTTAATATACTTGCGTAATTTATATGTCTACCATCGTGGTTATAGCCACTTTTGCGATGTTTGTTGCTTTCCACGTTCCGTATAAACTAGCTGTACATGTATATTTAGGTGCTTGCTATAGCCCTGTTGTGTTATAACGTCATTGTTCGCTATCCCGAATTTCATAACTTCGAATCTTACTTTTCGGTACACAACCCTACTTTTTGTAGTCATTACACTTTCGTGTAATCCCCTGCTCTAGAGCCGTACATTCGCAAGTTCGTCAGTCTTTTATTGGACATTCTCACCATGTATACTTTTTAGCCACCCGACATATTAGACACCATATTTACTTATTAAGTAAACTTAGGTATCCTTCTGCCGACTTTACCTAACTTCCCACCCTAATCCCTATAAAGATTAGTAGCAGTAAGGAGTATCAGTGGAGATGTTTCAAACAAACATGACTGTTATCATTCCATCTCTCGTTTATACAGTTGTTGCTCACTCGAAAGTGAACCCTCAACGTTCCTGATTGTCTAGCTATCAAGCTATATTTTCAGTTAGGTTGAAACGTGTCGTACCAAAATGAAGATGAACTCCTGTTACTTGGCCGGTTTCTCCCATCTCTCCCAATTTTGTTCCTTTTGAAACTTCTTCATTTTTCTTTACGCTTGGCTTTTTCCTCATATGTGCATATCTCGTCTGAACCCAATCATTTTTTCTTAGCTTATGATTAATATATACTACGAAACCATAACTACTACTACGTTCAGAACGAATAACCGTTCCGTGATAAGCTGCAACTATTTTGTCTCCTGGAACTCCTCTTTTCACGGGGGCAATGTCTAGTCCAGCATGCAATACTTTCTTTCCAGTGTGTGGATCTTTTCGATATCCAAAATCACTATTAATTTTACTGGAGTCTGGGACTGGCCATTTGAACGGATACGTACCAGGATCTTCTCTGTTAGGTTCTAATCGGGCATGTGCTGAAGAAATTACTGTAAGAATAGATGCAACCGTAAGAATACTTACAATAAGTTTTTTCTTTTTCAAATTCTAATGACCTCTTTCCATAAATACTAACAGTAAAGATTAATAATGTAAATATTTTACATTATTAATCAGAATGTTTTTGTTCAAGACATTCTCTCTAATTTTAACAGTACAGAAGAAGCTCTATTTCTCTTTCCTTTCAATTTGTTAATTGTCTACCGTTTCGCAAGGAATCTATAGTCCTGATGTTAGTAATTTTCTTTTTAATTATTTCATAAAGAAACATAGGAACGTTCTGAGTTGAAATAATACCTTTGGCTACCACCAAGTATTAAATAACATCAAGAATGCTGCTCAACACTTAAGGGGGGAGTCTAAACCTTCTAATTTCTAGAAAAGTCTCTGTGAATGTCTGTAAATCCGAATTATGTTGTCTAGTTAGCTGTGCGTTAATGTTTCACAATTGGACGTTCCTCATTGAGCGGTTGAGGGCGTCCATTTAGTCTTTCATCACGCATCACCTCCTCCAAAATTATCTTATATTCTTTTTCCTGTTCAACTAATGAATGACATCTATATGTTTCAAAAAGTGTTACGCAGCGTATAAATTTCTTACTACTATTCATGACTGTAGATAAAGTGAGACATCGTAAAGTTTCAGCTATCCCCTTCTGAAAGCATTCATTTTTAAATTGGTAAATAGCTAATTGATACCTAAACTGAAGATGTTGATCTACATTGGTTGAGTCATGATAATTATGGAAATAAGCTATTTCTTCTGAAAACTTGTCCAGTATGTCATCCACAGTAAGTCTATGCTTATTAGCCGCTTCCATAATTGCTAATAACCCAGATAATATCTTTATAGGGTGGTTTTTAAGAAATGTAATGTAATCAGCAAGAACATGTGTATTCCCTTTAAGAAGATCTAGTCTATACATGTTTTCCATGGCCATCAGCTTAAAATACTCAACTTCTGCTCTCCCTTTCTCGTCAAGTAGTTCAAACCAGCTAAGATCTGCATATCTTGAAACTAATTCTTCTGCTTTTTCGTAATACCCTTGCTTTTCCATAGAAACCGCCTTTAACAGATAGGCATGTCCAAAATATACAACTAAACTGTTTTTAAGTTTAAACTGCTTGCCCCTTTTTCTTGTGTCTTTTTGTTCCCTTGATAATTCATTGTAAATTGAATGGGCTAGTTCTAACAATTCTTCAGCTGATTTGCTTACCTCCTCCCAGCTTTGCAATAATCGATAATAGCTAGTTAATCGTAAAAGGGCCTCTAGTTGATATTCTGATGATAACTTTTTTCGAAAAGGTTCAAAGTTAACAATAGCTTGCCAGAGTGTCTTATTATTCGTTTTCTCTGCCGATTGAAATAACCGATATTGGCTCATAACTATTCTTTTGGAAAGGATATTATCTTGATTATCAACAACCAATTTATAAAAATAAGCAGATTCCTTTTGTTTTCCCTTGTCAAATAGCTGTTCAGCTATATCAAAGAGAAAATTGATGTTATTAGGGTCTTCCAACAACTTTGGAATTACCATCTGTATGCAGTCATACCTTCCTAATTCTGCACATTGAACCAAATAGGGTTTAACTCGTCGTTTCGCAATCTTTCCTCCTCGAAAGCATTCTTCAACATATAAATCGTACAACCACCCGATAGGCTTTCCAAAAACTTGTCCAATCGCATTTAATTGGTCAATTGTTAGTTCCCTATTCTCATTTCCTTTCAAGAATCCACATAGATGACCGACATTGATATGGGTTAATTTACTAAGTTTACTAAGCGTATAATTATATGATTTGATAAGATTTTCTATTTCTGCCTGAATTGGACGAATTACAGGCTGCTTTTGAGTAGCCATGTAAAAGCACTCCTATGATTTATTTTTTTATCTTTGACCAATTATCTTTTTGAGTTTCATTATGATCAGTAGTTCTCGAAGTCGTGTCTTTTTTCTTTTCGCGACGAGGTGTTACATCAATAGGGTCTGAACCTTCACTCCATACCAACATGATATATTCCTCCTAATGGAACCAAATTCATTGTCTCTCTAGATGTTTGGAGAGTTTTTGGAAAGCAACAATGTACTCATCTAGTTGCTGACTTATTTGTTGTACTGCCGGATGTAAAAATGAACCTTTTTTTAAATAAAGTTCTTCTAACTCTTTGCGGAGGACTTCTATAAGCTTCTGTAAATCGTTTTCTTTCAGTAAATTCTCTACTCTCCCTGTTCTTGAATTAGCCGTAGAGATTTCCTGAGTCATATTATTCGTTGCCAATGTTGAAGGCGTTCCAATAAGTTCTGAGACCTTCGGAACACCCTTCGTTAGTAATAAAATGCAAAGGCCGATAACATCCCCCTCCTCCCTTCTCTCTGTGGATTATTTTACCATCTGTCCCGCGATTTCCGGTTTTTAGCGATATGCGCAACGGCTAAATATTTTTCGACAAAATGGAATCTAATCATAGCTATAGATAGAAAAATAATATTCAAGATATATGGCATTTTTTCAATAAATAATTTCTAAATTATATGATAAAAAATGTATAATGAAATTCATCAAACCGGATGGAATTAATACCTTTTTTTGTTTTGGTTCCAAATTTATACTGGTGTATATAGATTAAATTGCGTTAGCTGCTTTAGGAATCAAGAAAATATTTAAAAGAAAAAAGATAATGCAATGTTTGTTTAATAGTTCAAAATGCTTTACTACTAGATCAATTGGGTAGTAAAAGGATATCTTATATATAAAAAATTGGAGAGCAAGACACCAAAAGCTCATTGAACCCAATATCTGGTTTTTATATTTTTTCATAGATTGATTAGAAGATTTTTAATATTTTGTTTCACATCAGTCTTGCTATCCTCTTAGTGCTCACATGTTTCTAAGGTATTTAGGTAAGTTGACTAGTTTATTACCGTCACTTTTATGATAAGCCTGTGTTTTTAAAAAAAAAGAACGCTTAGCGCGTTCTATTGGAGCAAAATGTATGATGTATTGTTAACCTTGGGGATCGTCAACATATACTTTAATACTACTGTAATCTACATGATTATCTAAGTTACTAGAAATTGAAAATGTAAAAAAAGAACTACATAATACCAGCGAAGTAGTCATGAGAATGGCTAAGTATTTTTTCATCTTTACTCCCCTTTCCGTCACCATTTTTTACTATATTATACACTTCTTTCATTTTATTCAAAAGCCCCAAATTTATTACTTTACCTTGTTCACAATGATGTCCATAAATCTTTTCAGAACAATCCATAATCCCCTCACGATCACTAATTTTGCAGTAGTAATTCATACTTTGAAGGTATGATTCCATTCCCTTTTCAAACAACCCTCGATTCACAAAGTACATACCTTTGTATTTGAAGTATTTTCCTAACTCAGAAAATTTGTAGGTTGTAATAATCTTAACCAATGTGTTTTTTTCCTCTTGTTCAAAGATTTGTTGAAGGGAATCAGTATCATTAATTGTAAATAACGCTTCTATCAGTTCATTAACCCTGTGTATACGGTTATTGTCTGTCGCTTCTTCCACACACTCCTTCAAGAGTGGAATTGCTTCGTCATATTCCCCTTTTTTTGATAATATGACAGAACGAAAAGTTTTAGTACGCTCAACTATAAAGCTGTAACCTAATTTCTCATACATCTCAAGGTGCTCTTCCAAATTTGAAAAGTCATTTATTCGAAAATAAGAATTACAAATCGCTAATGCAACTCGCTCTTTCCTCTCATTATTCGTTTTGTCTTCAGAATGTCCCACCTTACCAAGCTCGATACATTTCTCGTATTTCTTTATACCGTGTGCGAGAAATGCCATCTCATAATAAAAGTTTATCCGTTCCTTTTGGCTCAAGAAATCTGTGTAATGTAAAATTTCTTCTCCCTCTTTAAATGTTTCTTCTACCCTATTTAGATCCTGGATGTCAATTAAGTATTTACTTAATAACCCTTTAGCTACATACTTTGGGATTCCATGTTGTCTAGCATATTTGATAATGAAATTGTAAAGTATCAATCTTACATCTTCATTAGAAATTGTTTCGGTAAAGTTATGGAGACGCTCTATAGCGGTATATGTATCTTCATTAGAAGAGATAAGAAGCTTTTGAGCTAGAGATGGTATCACCTCAAATTCTTTGATTTCAATCGCTTCTAAAATAAGTTTTTCTAATGCGTCAATTCGGATTTCTGTCTCCGCGTAATACTCGAAAATATCTTTATATGGTAGATCCATGACATCTGATATGGCTTTAATTGTTTTCAATTCAGGTCGTTTGGTTTCTCCACTTTCTAGTCTTGCGAGTATACTTTTACTAACACCAGATACTCTGCCAAGTTCAGAAATGCTCATGCCCATTTGTTCACGTTTTATTCTTATTAGATCCCCCACAGCTGTGAAATTTAGACTGCCTTCCATATTAATCCCCTTTCTTATTTTATGAAACATGACATTTCTTTAAACTTTAGCTTGAATGTATATTTTTGTAAATGAAAATAAATAATTACATGCTCATTTTTTGTAAAAGTAAAATTTGATGCCTAATCTCACGATAATATGGTAAAAAATAAAGACCGCGATTAACTCACGGCCTATGTATTCTCCTTCATCTTTTCATTCCATTTAATAGTGTCAATGCTTGCCACTACTTAAAAGAAGATATATGTGTTGCCCTTAAGGTAGCATTTCCGTTATGATCTTAGATCTTACCCCCAAAACGCTATATAATGAGTGTTTAAAATACTATTTATTTATCTCATAGGCAGCATAAGCTGCACATGATCTTCCCTATCCTCATACTGAATAACAACTGGCAGCAAAGGGCCTGCCATTCGTATAATAACCTCTTCTTTTTCATTCAAAGCTTTAAGTGCTCTATACAAAAAGTTTCTATTTAATTTTATAGATATAGAGTCTCCTGACAATTTGGTACACTCCATGACTTCCTCAGCACTCCCTACTCCTGACTCAACAGACGTAAGAGAGACAGTAGAATCGTTAAGAATTTGTATTTTAATGAGAGGATTTTTACCACCATTAAATACGTTGCAACCATCGAGTGCTTTTATCAACTCGAGTCTATTGATTTTTATTTCTGTAGTGAATTTTTCTGGGATTATTTTTGAGGTGTTTGGATAAACACCTTCAAGGGTACGTGAAATAAATGTAGTATTCCCAAAACTAATAAGCACAGATGTTCCATTTGTATATATCGAAGCATCGCTTTCGTTAAGTATTTTCTCTAATTCCATTAGTGACTTCCCTGGAAAAACGAAATCAATTGTATCTTTATCTCCTGTAACCTCCGTTCTTCTTCTCGCAAGCCTATGTGCATCTGTAGATTCAATTATTAGCTCTTCGTTTTCATAAACCCAACGTTCCCCTGTTATAATAGGTCTTATTTCAGATGTACTAATTGCGAAGATTGTATCAGATATTATCTCCTTTAATTTGTTCGAAGAGATAACAAATCCCTTTTCATAATCCCCAGTAGTTTCTACTCCTGGAAAAACAGGAAAGTCTTTAGAGGAATATCCATTTAAATCATGTTTTGATACGCGTTTTTTTGATTTTTTCGACTCCGCATAAATGACCGCTTTATTATCTTCATCAATCTCAATACTCATCCATTCTTGTCTAAAATTTGAAGTAATTTGGGTTAAATGCTTTTCTGGTAATACTATGCTTCCAGACTCTTGTACATTAATTTGGAGTTCTCCATCAGTCTCACAAGGAATAAAATGTCTGATAGCAAATATTTCATTATATCCTGTCAGGTATATTCCTTCTGATTCAGCAACTATCAATATCCCCTTCAAGACATCTCGTTTTGGGGTAGACGAAACTGCTTTATTAACTATAGAAATTGCCTTATAAAGAGCTACCTTCTTTATCTCGATTTTCACTTAAAATTTCTCCTTTCATCTCAAAAAATTGATTATAAGTTTCAATTTTTTGAATGCCCGTTTTTATAACATTCCTATACAACAGAAAAATGTATGTTTTTTTACAAATACCCTTTCCTTTTCAAGAGCATAACCATTACATCACTAATTAAAATTGTTAATGATCCTGATAGAGAAATTAAAAAGAGCCTTTTGAAATACATTAATATCCCTCTTCTTCATTTTTAAATTCTCAAAAAGCAAAAAAGCCCATTTGCAAAGAGAGAATTCAATAATGAATTCACTACTCAGCAAATGAGCTTAAATGTTTTGAGTCTGCACACAAATAAGTGGCCAAAAAAAACAACAATCTTTCTGGATATTATATATTCTATAGAACTTTTGTGCAAACAATAAATGACAATACGATAGCATTTTGTTATAATCTGGTCTGGGAACTTTCTTCTCCTTTCACATGCCCGTAAAAGAATGAAGAATTATCTCCCTAGGGATCTGCTTTTTAGCAGGTCTTTTTTTGTTGGCTAGTAAATAAAGAAGAATTGGTTTTTGATATATTATTATGGATTGTTATATAATTTTAAGTAAAAAGAGGTATTTACATGGCTGTTCATTATAATGATGTGTTAGTTAAAACTATTGAGCAATCTTCTTTATCGGACTTTCAAAAACAATATTTTTCTATAACACAAATTCAGGAACTACTTCAAGTTAAATCTCGGTTACAAGCGGAAACTTACATACTTCCTAAAGAAATGAAATTAGTAGAAATGTTTTATATTCCCGAGAAAAAAAATCAAAAGGATTGCCACATAGAAACCAAGCAACTTAAAAATCGGTATTATGTTCCAAAGGACGTTTGGACCGAATTTCTTATTGAGGAAGAATGGGCTAAAAGAATTTCTAGAAAAATAATAGAAAGATTTTCTTTTGTAATAGGTAACGGTAACAAGATTAGACACATTCTCGTTGTGAAGGAAAATGAGATTCAGCTTGAGGCCGATGATATGATAAATTTATTAAGTAGCTGGCCTAAACGGAATCGTATTGAGTTATTACAACGAAAAGATAACAGTGGGGATTTCAAAACAATTTCAAAACCAGCTTCTATTTATAATTTGTGCGATCAACTAATAATGAAATCCCCTATTACAAATAACGTTCTAACTTACTTGAATATAGACCAGGTAAAATGGATATCTCAAACCGATCTTTTCAAAAACTGCTTTGTAGTTGATTATCATGATGCTGCTAGCCAGATGGACAGTACATCTAAGTTTAATTTCTACTTAGAACTATTACTTCAAGACGATCAGTATAACGATGAATCTATCAATTCATCCAATGTAAGAGAAAATATTCAGTTGCTGACAACTACAAGAAGCTTAGAAGAATACCTGTTTACTTTATCTAGTGTTCAAACTAAGGTAGAACAAGCTCTTACCATAAATGAATTACTCAAAGCTTATAATAACTACTTATCTTTGTTAGAATTCCACCGTGGTGACTCCATGCAAAACTTATCTTTTTCAAAAGAGGTTATTAATACTTTGTACGATAGCTTCTCCCCTGCTTATAAATTAAATCACTCACTTAATATAGGGATACCAGAAGAATACTTCATGAAATTTGACCCAATCGTCTTTGAATATATATGTTCGTATATTAAATCAAAATTATCCCTTCTAACATCTAAAGA
Organism: Brevibacillus halotolerans; assembly: GCF_026891775.1. Taxonomy (NCBI): domain Bacteria; kingdom Bacillati; phylum Bacillota; class Bacilli; order Caryophanales; family Paenibacillaceae; genus Brevibacillus; species Brevibacillus halotolerans. Next base: position 187,938 of record NZ_JAPTNK010000009.1, on the reverse strand, counting down.
GATAAAAGTGGTAATTAGTAACTAAATAATATAACGCTAAGAGAGATACTACTTGCAAGAAGTATCTCTCCCTTATCTCCCCCTCCCCCGTCCTAGGCGCCATCCTGACTCACTAGCTCATTGGTGATCGGCCCAGCTTCGTCAAAGTTGCTAGGCAAAAATCTTCTCCCTTTTCCTTGACGGCTCCCTTTACTTACCCAGCTGCTTCTAAAAAATTTGATGGAATTTTTACTGTGGAACAGAGTCAAAATGATTTGTTATAGTCCTAATTAGAGCGCGGTGTTTTTCATTAGTTTTTTCGCTTTTTCACATACTAGTCTTTCCCATTTTTCTCTCTTTGCTTTATAATCCGAATTCGAAGGATTTGGTGCCTTGGGTAAATCATAGAAGAAACAATTTAAATGGGCCTCAATTTTACTATCGGAAAAAGTAACTCTTACATCATGTGTTTTAAATTCCCGCACGCAAATAATGCATTTGTTTATCATTCATTTACTCTCCCTTTGTTGTGTTTCTGAGATGAGATTTCAAATGCAATATAGCATGTTATTCAGCTTTAAAATATATCCAAATATTACCGTTTTATAATGATTAAAGTTTATTGCAAGTTTTCGATAACTTTTTACTGAAGTTGATATAAAAAGACGTATATTTATTATGGAATCTTCCTATTATCTTTTTAATACCAATAATTACCGATAATTATGTTGTTTTGAAAGCAGTTTCCTAAATGCTTACGAAAGAATTCAAAAAGAAGTCGATAAAGGAAAGCTTGGATTTAAACGCAAGTATGTAAGATGTTAGAATCAGCCTCGAATTGCGGACGATCTTCAATTATCCAGGGGCATTGATACAACAAGGATCTATCGCTATTTTTGTTGAATTCCTTAAATTAACGGTGCAGGATAGTTGAAGATCAATTACGGTGAACCCTATCATAAGTAGGTTAAATTATTTAGTAGAAATTGAATTTTTTATTGAACACGGAGCAGTTTATTCCTTAAACCATTATGAGTAAAAACAATAAGGGGGAAACAAATATGACAAAGAGAAATAAAGAGTTGTCACTAGAACAACGTGAGGAACTACTCGGAACTTTGAAAGCCCGTTTTGAGAAAAACATGAACCGCCATAAGGGTCTTGAATGGGCTAAAGTACAAGCTAAGCTTGAAGCTAATACTGAAAAACTGTGGTCGCTCAATGAAATGGAAGGAACTGGCGGTGAACCGGATGTTGTTGGCCATGATAAAAAGACGGGCGAATACATTTTTTATGATTGTTCAGCGGAAAGTCCTAAAGGTCGCAGAAGCGTTTGTTACGACAGTGAAGCACTGGAGTCAAGGAAAAAACACAAACCAGAAAATAACGTTATTGATATGGTAACTACCATGGGCATTGAACTGTTAACGGAAGAACAATACCGGGAGCTGCAGAAACTTGAAAATTTCGATATGAAAACGTCGAGCTGGGTGCAAACACCTGCTAATATTAGAAAACTCGGTGGGGCGATCTTTTGTGATCGTCGCTACGACACTGTCTTTGTGTACCACAATGGAGCAGAATCCTACTATGCTGCAAGGGGCTTCCGTGGCTCGCTAAGGGTCTAAATTTTGCATAAACAGCTAAATTTGAATTTGAGAACGGATCACCTGGGGAAAGGCTTTAATTTCATTCTCCAACTATCGGGTGCTTTAGTGGAATAAGGAGGATCAAATAATCAATCTTTTTTATAAAAGAATAGGTCTTGAAATTAAAGGAAAGCCAACGTTTTGAAGTTATTTCCAATCAAACTTTATTATAAATCAACATCTGTCTAAAATAAAGAAAAAGCCAACCGTTAGAAAATATATGGTTGGCTTTATTTTGATTAATAGTTAATATTGCGGTTTCCAGGTGTAGGATTTTATATCCACTATTAGGATATTTCTAATTTAGAACGTTGATAAATTAAAGGTTTAATCGAAAGATCTGTTCCGCTCTTTACAAGATATTATTTGGCCCTATTATCTCCTACCCCAAAAATATTGAAAAGAATACTACACTGCTTTTAACTTTCAAGAGTTTCCTCTGAATAAAAACCTTCTTCCAACAAGACCTTTTGAATTGCAATAGGAATATTATCAATCTCTACCTCATTGCAAGTGTTTTGACCCAATATTTGTAGTGATACTCGTTGATTACTAAACGTTTTATAATATAAAGATGTGTATTCATGTGCTTTTGTATCATTTATGAGTCTATAATATCTGCCTCTATATAAATGTTTCACTTTTTCCTCTTTGTATTTTTCCATTAGGACCTCCTAATAAAAAGTAAGACGTTTTTTATTAGAACTATTATTTGAACACATTATACCACAGTCAACTTAAAGTATTATATAGATCAAGCGAAAGGAAGCTAAATTTTTTAAATAAAGAACGTCTGAACATTCCGTCAGGGTAAGCTGGAATCTGGCATACTAGAAACATGTATATAGAGGTGCCCGACATACTGCTAGACTTTTTTCTAGAGTATAAATACACTTCATTACCACCAATCAGACTGATAAATTCACATGGTGTCGAAGGGCCTATACACTTGATGTGCCTACTAGTGCCAATCATCTCAATCACACGTATTACGGTTTAATATAGAAAAGATCAAAGGGCCATCTTTTAGAGTTAGCCCTTTTCCTAATTCATTACCATAAATCAAGATTGTCATACTCTCTTAAAATGTTCATAATTACTCAATTAACTAAATAGGAGTCATAGACAGTACAAATAGTTTGATGAAAATATTCCTTTTACTCAACCGTTACTGAATCAATCCCTATGTATTGGGTTTCCGTAAGCTCTACGGAAGCGATATTTAAGTAAACATAGCAACAACTATTGAAATGGATACCTTGGATATTGATTAGAAAGGCATAAATTTTCTTTCTAAAATTTAAAACAAAAAGTTATTTTTAAGCTTGCTCGTCTTGGCTTGGATATCTCTTTTCGTTAAATTTATAAACAGTAATACCCAAAAATACAATCATAGCAGCAAAGAAGAAAATGATCTTAGAATCATCACTAAAATTTTCAAAAAGTGCTGATTGAATTATTACAATATCGGACAAGCAAACAATTAAAAAAGTTTTTATGGCTTCCCAAACATTATGTTTTACTTTGTTCTTAAAAAAGAAAAGACCTGCAACTAAAACGATAGCTTCAAATATAAGAATCATAAGAGCCCTCCTAAATATATAGATAGGAATATTATGATCCAGAATAATTATTTATTCAAATTATATTATTCTGGCACTTCCATTATTCTTCTACTTATTGATAGACGATTAGGAGAGAATTATCCTACTAATTATGCTTTGTTTTTTTCTATTATAACCCCGTTAGCGTAGGAGATGATTTTAGCTAATTCAATGGTTGATTCCAATCTAAACGATTCCACACGCTGTTTGGATGTATGATCAAATTCCGTACAAAACGTGCCATTGTCACAGCACTCTCACTAGTTGTCTGTCCCCACCAGAATTGTCTTCCTATTAGAAAGCTTGTTCCAAACTCTTGCCAGCTTGAGTATTGTTGTTGAGCAATCCTGGCAACATGTTTTACGAGTTCTAGGGCCTCATCATCTGAAAGGTAGCCAACGAAAGCTCCTTTCCGACACAAGTTAGCATATCTACCCCAATCCCAAGCAGCAATCCCTGCTAATGGAATCCTGTTCATATATGCTTTCACAATTTGATATTCTCTATATTTCTCACTTGTCTTAGAGATCGACTCAATGTAATTTAATTGATCACTCTCAGATAATGTGGAGAGGAAAAACTTCATTTCATCAAATGAGTGCCGATGTCCTTCATTTAATAACCATTGGAGCGATTGATGTAAATCTTCCTTGTTTTCAATTCCCCAGTCTCGGGTCAAGGAATGTTTATTTCTCCGTAAATTTTCCTTGCTATTGGTAAGCTTATAATTATTTTCGAGATCAAGACCATTCATTTCATTCATCACAGCCGCTAGCCCATAGCACCATAATGTAATCTTACTCGTAGGATTTGTTAGAGAAGTATTCGTTATCATGATTTGTTTCTCCCTCATTCATTGTTGTTAGCAAGTATGTAGTGAAAATCTTCTATTTCAGTTACTTCTTGATGTTCTAGATAGATGTTTTCAGGTATTTTTACAGATTTCAATTTAATTTTGAATAGACCCCAAAGAATCCTCTTACCATTAATATGATGTTGAAGTTGCTCATACCACAATTGATAATCCTTATCTTCTGGATCGTCCAGACATGCTTGATCAGCATAAACGAGAGCTTTTTCCATATTCTTTGTTTGATAATATGCCATGCTCAAGTAAATGTTAATGTAGTTCCGATGATCTGACTTGTAGGCTTGTTCCAAATGATTAAGACTTTCCTTATATAATCCCTCATGAAAATAAGCAACGCCTGAATAAAACTGAACTAATGGTACAAAATTGCCTTTCTTACTATACAGTTTGATATATTTTTCCGTCAAAATCAGTGCATTCTTCCAAGATTTAGCGTTCAATAGAAATCGGATACCTTCAAGCAGTACCCATTGCATATCTGATTCTTCACATTTTATTAATCGAACTAGTAATTTATCAATTCTCTTAAATTCACTTTTGTTCCATTCCTTTAATAATACATATAGGGCTCTTTGAGAAGGGTAATAATCATCCGGAAATAGTTCTGACCCTTTACAGTAGACTTCCTTGGCAGCGTTATAATCTCCTATTGCTCGATAAATATCACCTTCTATTACATATCCGTTAGAATCTTCAGGGTGATGCTCTTTACATTTTTGAATAGCTTCTAAAGCAGACTCAAAATCATTATTCTTATAGTGAGCTGTCGCTAGATAATAGTAGGTATACTTGTCATGTCCCCATGCTAGTGCCCTAGACAGACACTCTGATGCTTCTTCATACTGTTGAAGTTGAAAATGACACATGCCTTTTCGATACCAAGCATCTTCCGATTGATATTCATGTTCTAACATAACGGCATGGTCTTGTATTGCTTCTCTATAATTTTTTAATTTATAATGGCAAATCCCTCTGTATACATAAGGTTGCCAATTCAAAGGATTAACTTCAATAGCCCGATCGGCAAAATATATTCCTATAGCCCAATCCTTAATCATTTGATGAGCATTAGATAAAAGACTTAGAACTCGAGTATCATCCGGTTTGATTTTTAGTGCCTCAGACAACTTGCTGATCGCGCCTTTACCATTTTTCAATTTTAAATGAGCGATCCCGTGTTCAACGAGAATATCAAAGCCATTAAGACCTTCTCCTTGAGCAAGATCGAATGCTTTATTAAATATCTTCAAGCATTCCTTCAGTTGGCCTTGTTTGGACAAAGCTTTCCCCCACAGCAAAAACATATCAGAATGAAGCGTGCTAAGCGATTGGATCTCTCTGATCGTCTGACAGCATTCTTGATACAATTCTAAGTCATAATAAAGTTGTGCCAATGTGAGCTTTAATTCGATATTGCTCGGGGAACATGCTACTTCATTTAGGGTGTTTTCCAAGAGTAGCTTGTTTACTTTATACAACCAAATTCTTGAGTCTAAATCGTACGGATGTTTCTCAATTGTAATCTCAAACAGTATTTTTGCCTCAAATAATCTATTATACGATAAATAACAACGGGCTAACCCGTTCATTGCTTGTAGGTGATCAGGCATTTGTTCCAATATATATTGGTAATCCGAGAACGTTTGATTCATGTCACCAGTCTCAAAAGTCAGTTTGGCACGATTAATAAATCCGTCTATGTCAGCGGGGTAAATATCAATAAGCTTGTTAAAAGTGTCGATTGCTTGTTCATTTTCGCCGACGCGAACAAAATATGTCCCTAGCAATCTCAGTAAATCAGGGTCATTTGTGTATAACTTCTGTGCAGCTAACAAACACTCGTAGGCATAATCCAAATTATTGCTAGTTAGTGCAACATGAGCGTCGTCTCGGTACTCGATAAAGTTATCCATATCGGCGTCTTTCGGAAAAAATTCATAGCGTAATCCCCAAGTTTCGGTCACTTTCTCCAATAAGTGATCGATGAAATTTTCTGGATAGGATTCATATAATTGTATTTCTTGTTCCGTCCACATGAAAACCTCATTAAACAGCACCCATACCGGCTGAGGTAAAAAATAATTGTCTTGTAAAAAAGTCAGCACACGCTCGCTTAGTGATTCTTTTAAGCTAGGCTGCCAGTCTTGTTTAGTATTCAGTAAATCTTTCCACATAGATATATTAATTCGATTGGATGGATTATTATATAAAGCTTCCATTTGCTTCATAAAAAGGTTACTAGCAGCTTCAACACTAAGATTTCTCATTTCAGTAGATAGATATGAGAAAGCAGATTCATGAATTGGTGTGGTATTCTTTATTGTAACGAGTTCTGATTCACAATCCTTTACTGTCTGATTAGCTAGGAAAGGTTGCTTTTCTTCTCTATAATAATTTACTTTATGTAGTGCTTGTGCATATGCTTCTCGTAAGTTTTGAAAATCTTCTTGATTACGTTCAGGGTGATAAAATCTTAATTTATTTGCGTAGGCCTGTTTAATCACTTTACTTTCAAGTGAAGGAGAAATCCCTAATAATTCCCATATGTTCATGTAACGATCTCCTTAACAATTTAGATAGTAAATAGCTAAAACGATCAGTAATGAGTACCTTATATAAATCGGAATATTATCTGATTGATTACATTTCTTTATGTATTCTGTTATGTAAGGTTTAGTTAGATAATAATAAGGATTCAGGTGCAAAACATATCTATTGAAGAGGAATAGTTACAAGTTACTGGTAGTTTTCCATACGCCAAACGAAGAAATCATGTTTAAAGAGATATAAAGCCGCCTCGTAGCGCTCCGGTAGTGTATCTAGGGCCTTGTTAATCAGGGTGCGTGTGTTTTTCCCGTGAAACTGCTCGGGACTTAGCTTCGATAACAGAGTCTTAGAATACAATGTTTGCGGTCTAGAGTGCTGATTGCAAGCTAAACCATCGCTCTAGGAGATAGGAATACCTGGGCACCTGTAGCAGGAAGTGATATGTGTTATCCATGGCTGGGGGTTAAGCTCGACAAAGAAATCCACAGATACCCAATTTTGTCGGGTGAGGATTTTGTCAAGGAACATCAAGACTAGTTACTGATGAAGTAATTTATATCTAACTTTATATTTAATCCTCGGTTTTAAGTGATGTTTCCATTTTATTGATTCTATCTTTATGCTTCTCTCCCCAATCCTTCATGAGTAAAATAATAGGTTCCAAAGTCCTCCCAAACTTCGTTAAAGAGTATTCTACTTTTGGAGGGACCTCTTTATAAACCTCGCGGTGAATTATTCCATCTCGTTCCAACTCCCTTAACTGTAAAGTAAGCATACGTTGAGTGATACAAGGATGAAGTTTTCGAAATTCGTTAAACCTCTTTTTACCGTCAATGAGATGATAAAGGATAATACCTTTCCATTTACCACCAATCACATCCAATGTTGTCTCCACTGGACATGCTTCCAAGTTAGAAGAATAATCAAATCCAATTTTTCGATTTCTCATGACATCTACCCCTAACAGTATATTTTTTGATACTATATACAATTAATGTGCGTACTTACTATAGTTTAATATACACCATATAATGATGATATCAAAAGAATGAAAGGAATTGATAATATGAAAACACTAGTACTCGTTGTACATCCGAACATTGAATCCTCTCGAGTAAATAAAAAGTGGAAAGAGGCTCTTTTAAGTGTACCGGGTTTAACCGTTCATGATCTCTATGAAAAATATCGTAATCAACCCATTGATGTAGAATTTGAACAACAACAACTCCTTAGTCATGATCGTATCGTTTTTCAGTTTCCTTTGTACTGGTACAGTAGCCCCTCACTTTTAAAGAAGTGGTTTGATGAAGTGTTTACTTTTGGTTGGGCTCATGGGCCTGGTGGAACGAAATTGAGAGGAAAGGAATGGGTTATGGCCATGTCCATCGGTTCACCTGAACATTCTTATCAAGCCGGTGGATATAATTTATTTTCAGTAAGCGAACTGACAAAGCCGTTCCAGGCATCTGCAAATTTAGTAGGCATGACCTATCTTGCTCCTTTTGTTGAATATCGTTCAAATAGAATCAGTGACCAAGAAATCTCCCAAAGTGCGGTTCAGTATGTAGAGCATATTACCAATATAGAATTAAATCCAGAGATTCGCCTTCGTAACTATCTAAAACAACTAGAAGAAGTAAGTATTCAAGTCGATAGATAAGCAGGTTAAAGTTGTTTTTAATGTTTATCAGTTTTAATGCAATGGGGATAAAAAGCAATCGAAATACCTTGGGGAAAGTTGGCTGATCGGATGAGAGTTAGGAGCCGCACTGAATAAATAGAAAAGTGAACAGTGGTTAGGAAACGAGAAAACGTCCGAATACGAGAAATATCCGGACGTTTCTACATAATGATTTTTCAGTTTAAAAATGAGAATTATTCTTCTGTATCTTTGTATATTTTGGAAAAAAGGATAGAGACAACGAAACAACTACTAAAACAATCAACCAATTTTAGTTTTATTCGTTTCTTTTAATTTCATGAACTGTTATTTAAACCACATACCATCCATCCTTAAATACCCCATTAATCAACCTCATAATATTCCGGATACTTCAAGTATGTGTATTCACAATGTTCCCGTCTTCATTGAGTGTTATTGTATACTCGTATTTTTCTTGTAGCGTTAGCAAAGCATATCCGTCCGCTATATCATAACGGAGTGTTTTGCCATCGTTAAGAACTTCAATTACACCTGAATAGGGAATATATTCTTTATCCAATACAATCATCTCTCTTTCTCTCAGCAAAAGATTCAATTTATTCTTCGTTTTATTAATGTTATTTGGTATTTGGTATTTGATTGTAAGCGGGAATGATTATAAACATTCACTAAATTATTTGAGGAATCAAATCCAACCTATTGAATAAATTCTTCTGTATCAGAAAAGCTTGAATAGCCGCTTGTGGATTGTATATTTAATCGTCGTATAAGACATCTAATTTTCTTGGCGACAAGGACTTATTGATTAATTTGAGTAGGGTAATTACAGATTGTAAATGATTGATGCACTCCAAAATGATTTGGGGAATTAAACCAACCTGTTGACCATATATATTCTTCTGTAATCAAGCTTGTGTATTCGGTATTGTATCACCGTATAAGACATCTAAATTTCTTGGCAACAAGAACTTATTTAATTAACCGGATAAGAGTGATTAAGCAGATTGCATCTTGTTAACCAAATACAGTTAGAAAACGGTGAAAGGAGGTGATGTCAAGCAAATGAATACTAATCATGATCATTTGGAGAGCCCACTTCATTCTAATTCAGAATTACCATACCATTCTACACCGGAAGGATATCAAAAGGTGCCGTTTTGTTGTGTGATTCCTATCCCCCATGGATTTGAACTTACATCTTATTGTAAACCAAAGTTGATCTATCTTCTGAATTGTGTAGGGCTCGTAACAGAAACATGCAGAAAAACGGTAAAAGTTGATGACTGCGGTAATGCAGAAGTTGACTTACACATGTTAAAAGTAAAAGGATGTATCCCTTTTATTACCAATGTAGAAGTGAAACCAATAGATGAACAAACAGGATGTTCTTCTGAGTCCCATAGTAAAGAAATTTCTATTTGTTGTACCGAAAGTATTTGTGTGGATCATATACTGAAATGTAGTGTGGAACGTATCCCTCATCATCACTTGAATTGCCATAATGTAGTCGTTTGTGATTTGAAAGCAATCCCTACACATGAAGATCATTGTCAGTTCGTTAAAATTATGGGGAACTTTCAATTTCATTATGTATAGGATCTGAAAACAAGCATGTGAGCTGGGACCATTTGGTTGGATTTAGAATCCTATAATTATAAGGAGGCTATTGTATGAACAATAACTTTAATGGAAATGGTTTAACACCCATAAATAACAATGTTATTAGTGGGGATCTAGTTACAAATGATTGTACACCATGCCATGGTTTTATTCCCATAAATGTCTTGAGAAAAGATCCATTTCGCAGGATGACAATACAAGAATTAACAAACGAATGGACAGAATGGAAAGAAAATAGTCCCTCTTTATTTACACCAGCAATTGTAGGTATAGTTACCGGTTTTCTTCTTGAGGCATTAAAAAAAGAAGCAAAAGCTCGATTATTACAATTCTTGCATAATCTTTTGTTTCCTGGTAGTAGCACACTTACGATGGAAGAGATTTTACGAGCAACAGAACAATTTGTTAAGCAACAACTTGATACTACAACCTGGAATCGTGTGTCAGGAGAACTAGAAGGTTTGGAAAATAACATAAGAACTTTTAACGATCAAGTAGATGATTTTTTACAAAACAGAATTGGGATTGAACCAACTGCAATCATAGATTCTGTTAATACCATGCAACAATTATTTGTTAATAGAATGCCTCAGTTCAAAATAAGAGGCTATGAAGTATTATTATTACCTTTATATGCACAAGCAGCCACTCTTCATTTAACCTTTATACGAGATGTAATTATACACGCGGATGATTGGAATATACCTTCTGCTCAATTGAACACGTATAAGGGATATCTTAAACGATATGTAGCAGAACACTCTAATTATTGCTTAACTACCTATGATACGGAATTTAAAGCAAGATTTTATCCAAGAGCAACTTTAAGAAACATGGTAGAATTTAAAACGTTTATGACATTAAATGTACTAGACTTTGTTTCAATTTGGTCATTGCTTAAATATGAAAACCTATTTATAAGCACTAGTGCAAATTTATATAATATAGGAAATAATACTGTTAACGAGGGCAGTTATACGATCTCGTATTGGCCGTTCTTTAACTCCTATATTCAAGCGAATTCAAATTATGTACTATCTGGGATATCAGGGTTTGCCTGGCGTTGGTTTTATAGAAATCCCATCTGGGGAGAATACTACCAAGATTCACTTTATTATATTAGAACATCATATGTAGGCGGAATACAAGGACCACAAATTGGCTCTCCGCTTTCTGCAACCGAACTCGAAGATCAAATAGAACAAGAAGCTAGAGCTGATATACCAACAGGCTTTACGGATATCTCATTTAATTGTACATTACGGAATCCGATAGGTGTACCATATTATGCTACCCGCTTCAATGAATTTAGAAATGGAGCATTAGGTAGTGGATTCGGTCGTAGTGACAACTATAGAAGTAATGATAGTACGTGCGGTCTTGGAACTGGCTTTATTGGTGATTGGGTATATTATCCAGACTATTATATCACGAATATTTCTGCAACTGTACAAGATGACGGAACAAGTCCAAATACTACACCGTTATATTTTGGACAAAACAGACCGATAACTTCTGATCGTGGTGTAGATAAAGGTATTGCTATTTATAATAGGAAATCAAATATAGCTGGTACAGCTCAAAATGGTACCATTATACATCAAGCACCTAATGATGGTACTGGTTTTACGATATCTCCATTGCATCCGACTAGTATTTCAGCACCAGGTATTGCCCATATTCAAGAGAATTATGGAAATAGTGGTGATTCACTACGCATAACAGGAACTGCAATAATATTTTACACTCTTTCAGGAAATGGGCAAGATCGCTACAGATTATATTTGAGATTATCTGGAGGTGGATCCATATTAACGAATGTTGATAATGGACCGTCAGGGTATGTAGTATCATTCAATACAGGTACTGATAACGAAGGAGTTACAGATAACGGATCAAAATTTAAAGATTTCGCTCTCGGTAGTACTTCTTTTGTTTTAAATGCAGAATCCCGATTAAAACTGCAAGTTACTGCAACTTCATCTAGTCCAATTGATGTAATGAATATCATTCTTCTTTCAGAAAATGAAACTCCACTTTATTAAATCAAATATTTACTTTTGTCTTTGAGAAGATGTAAATTTGTATGTGTGGGTGAATAAGTAGGGATATTTGTTAAAGCCAAGAAGCTCTTTAATTTGTGCTCTCCTTGGCTTTAACCTGCTGTTGAGTATCTGAGCCGAAATAGGAGCAATGTTAGACAAAGAGGATTCCTGATGAGACATAATTTTCTCACCCACTTTTCCATGCATTCCCAATACTTTATGTTTAGTAGTGTTTGGGTATCTTATAATTGTTATTTTTCTCATTGTTAACCTCTATACAATTCCTTCATTATTTCTTTCATTCTTTCTTCTCGGGATTTCTTTGTTCTTTCTTATTTTTTCTTTATCCCCCTTCTCATCTTCTACATCCTATTACTATTTGCGGTATGAGTAATATAGGAAAATGCTGAAGAAGTGACTGTTAAAGCCAACAGCATCGTAGTTGTACTCAGACCCTTCAGCATTTTAGTTCTTTGTGGTATTAAATTTGTTTTGAAACCCCAAAAGTTACAAACCATTATAATTGTGATTCCTAGAATAAAATGGTTTAAAACAAAAACAATTAAAACCAGATAAGCTCTTAAATAGATTAATTACATTTTTCGGTAAATTCATTCCCTCCTTGTTTATCATTTTTCTCATAAATATATATTGGTGCCTCAAAAAATTATTTGAGGAATGAAATCAACCTGTTATACATATATTCTTCTGTAACCAAAGGCGATATTAGTGTAAGACATCTAATTTTCTTGGAACCAAGAACTTAATTAATAAATCTGAATAGAGTGATTAAGCAGATTGCATCTTGTTCACCAAATACAGTTAGAAAACGGTGAAAGGAGGTGATGTCAAGCAAATGAATACTAATCATGATCATTTGGAGAGCCCACTTCATTCTAATTCAGAATTACCATTCCATTCTACACCGGAAGGATATCAAAAGGTGCCGTTTTGTTGTGTGATTCCTATCCCTCATGGATTTGAACTTACATCTTATTGTAAACCAAAGTTGGTTTATCTTCTGAATTGTGTAGGGCTCGTAACAGAAACATGCAGAAAAACGGTAAAAGTTGATGACTGCGGTAATGCAGAAGTTGACTTACACATGTTAAAAGTAAAAGGATGTATCCCTTTTATTGCTAATGTAAAAGTGAAACCAATTTGTGAACAAACAGGATGTTCTTCTGAGCATCATAGTAAAGAAATTTCTATTTGTTGTTCAGAAAGTGTTTGTGTGGATCATGTACTGAAATGTAGTGTGGAACGCATCCCCCATCATCACTTGGATTGCCATAATGTAGTCGTTTGTGATTTGAAAACAATCCCTATACGTGAAGATCATTGTCAGTTCGTTAAAATTATGGGGAACTTTCAATTTCATTATGCAAAGGATCTGTAAAACGACAAGCATGTGATCTTGAATCATTGGTTGGTTTAGAATCCTAATAATTATAAGGAGGTTATTGTATGAACAATAACTTTAATGGAAACAACTTCAGCGGAAATCATTTAACTCCTATGAATGGCAATGTTATTAGTGGTGATCTAGTTACAAATGAATATACGTCAAGCAATGATTTTATTCCCGTAAATGTATTAAGAGAAGATCCATTTCGCAGGAGAACCGTACAAGAACTAACGAACGAGTGGACAGAATGGAAAGAGAATAGTCCTTCCTTGTTTACACCAGCAATTGTAGGTATAGTTACCGGTTATCTTCTTGAGGCATTAAAAAAAGAAGCAAAAGCTCGACTATTACAATTCTTGCATAATCTTTTGTTTCCTGGTAGTAGCACACTTACGATGGAAGAGATTTTACGAGCAACAGAACAATTTGTTAAGCAACAACTTGATACTACAACCTGGAATCGTGTGTCAGGAGAACTAGAAGGTTTGGAAAATAACATAAGAACTTTTAACGATCAAGTAGATGATTTTTTACAAAACAGAATTGGGATTGAACCAACTGCAATCATAGATTCTGTTAATACCATGCAACAATTATTTGTTAATAGAATGCCTCAGTTCAAAATAAGAGGCTATGAAGTATTATTATTACCTTTATATGCACAAGCAGCCACTCTTCATTTAACCTTTATACGAGATGTAATTATACACGCGGATGATTGGAATATACCTTCTGCTCAATTGAACACGTATAAGGGATATCTTAAACGATATGTAGCAGAACACTCTAACTATTGTTTAACCACCTATGATACGGAATTTAAAGCAAGATTTTATCCAAGAGCAACTTTAAGAAACATGGTAGAATTTAAAACGTTTATGACATTAAATGTACTAGACTTTGTTTCAATCTGGTCATTGCTTAAATATGAAAACCTATTTATAAGCACTAGTGCAAATTTATATAATATAGGAAATAATACAGTTAACGAGGGCAGTTATACGATCTCGTATTGGCCGTTTTTTAACTCCTATATTCAAGCTAAATCGAATCATGTACTATCTGGGGTATCAGGGTTTGCCTGGCGTTGGTCTTATAGAAATCCCATCTGGGGAACATACTATCAAGATCAACTATTTTATATTAGAACATCATATGTAGGTGGAATACAAGGAGCACAAATTGGAAATCCGTTGTCTGCAACCGAACTCGAAGATCAAATAGAACAAGAAGCTAGAGCTGATATACCAACAGGCTTTACGGATATTTCATTTAATTGTACATTACGGAATCCGATAGGTGTACCATATTATGCTACTCGCTTCAATGAATTTAGAAATGGAGCAGTAAATAGTGGATTCGGTCGTAGTGACAACTATAGAAGTAATGATAGTACGTGCGGTCTTGGAACTGGCTTTATTGGTGATTGGGTATATTATCCAGACTATTATATTACGAATATTTCTGCAACTGTACAATCAGACGAAACAACTCCAAATACTACACCGTTATATTTTGGAGAAAACAGACCCATAACTTCTAAGGGTGGTGTAGATAAAGGTATCGCTATTTATAATAGGAAATCAAATATAGCTGGTACATCTCAAAATGGTACCATTATACATCAAGCACCTAATGATGGTACAGGTTTTACTGTATCTCCGTTGCATCCGACTACCGTTTCATCAGCGACTGTTGTCCATGTGCGAGAGAATTATGGAAATAGTGGTGATTCACTTCGCGTAACAGGAACTTCCAATATAGATTACACTATTTCAGGAAATGGGCAACGCTACAAATTATATTTGAGATTATCTGGAGGTGGATCCGTAACTGTATCTGTTAATAATTCACAGATAGGGACAGTAAATGCGTTCAATACAAGTAATAATAACGATGGAGTTATAGATAACAATTCGAAATTTTATGATTTCGATTTACCTAACAATTTTGTTTTAAATGCTCAATCTCGATTAACTTTAAATATTAGGGGTACTTCATCTAGTCCAATTGATGTAATGAATATCATCTTGCTTTCAGTAAATGATTCTCCTCTTTATTAAATCATATATTTACTTTTGTCTTTGATAAGGTATGGAATTGTATGTATGGGTGAATAAGTAAGAATATTTGTTAAAGCCAAGAAGCTGCTTAATTTGTGCTCTTCTTGGCTTTAACTTGCAGTTGAGTATCTGGATTCCTGACGAGACATAATTATTTCACCCGCTTTTGCATGAATCCCCAATACTTTAGGTGAAAGTTTGTATAGTAGTGTTTGGGTATCTTATAATCGTTATTTTTTCATTGCTAACCCCAATTCCTTTATAATTTCATTCATTCGTTCTTCACGGGATTTCTTCGCTCGTTCTTTCTTATTTTTTCTCTTTATCCCATTTTTCATCTTCTGCACCTATATACCATTTGCGGCATGAGTAATATAGGAAAACGTTGTTAGGGGTCGTTACAGAAACATGCAGAAAAACGGCAAAAGTTGATGATATGGTAATGTAGAAGTTGACTTACACAGGTTAAAATAAAAGGATATATCCCTTTTTATTGTCAATGTAGAAGTGGAAACTAATTGTGAATAAACAGATGTTTTGAGCCTCAAGAAATTTCTATTTGTTGCATAGAAAGTATTTGTGTGAATCATGTCCTCTATAGTGTGGAATGCATCCCCCATCATCCTTTGGTTACCATAATGTAGTAGTCTACGCTTGAAAGCAATCTCTATACCTGAAGATCATTGTCAGTTCTTTAAAATTATGGGGAACTTTTAAATTCATTATACATAGGATAGATATCACCATAAGCTGGAACCATTTAGTTGGATAAATAGCCAAGCCCAATGACTATAAGGAGGGGATTGGATGAACAATAAGTTTAATGGAAATAACTTCAGCAGGAATAATTTAACTTCTATGAATGACCATTTTATTAGTGGTGATCTAGTTACCAATGATTTTATTCCCGTAAATACAATGAGAAAAAATCCTTTTCGCAGGAGAACTATACATGAATTATCAAATGAATGGACAGAATGGAAAGAAAATAGCCCTTCCTTGTTTACACCAGCAATTGTAAGGATCGTTACCGGTGTTCTTCTTGATGCATTAAAAAAAGAAGCAAAAAGAAGATTATTACAATACTTGAAAAACCTTTTATTTCCTAATTACAGCATACTAATGATGAAAGAAATTTTACGAGCAACAGAACAATTTGTTAAGCAACAACTTGATACTTTGACCTGGAATCGTGTGTCAGGAGAACTAGAGGGTTTGGAGAATAACATAAGAACCTTTAACGAGCAAGTAGATGATTTTTTACAAAACAGAATTGAGATTGCACCAGCCTCAATCATTGATTCTGTTAATACCATGCAACATTTATTTGTTAATAGATTGCCACAGTTCCGATTAAGTGGCTATGAAGTATTATTATTACCTTTGTATGTACAAGCAGCTACTCTTCATCTAACCTTTATAAGAGATGTTATCATTCATGCTGATGATTGGAGTATACCTGCAGCTCAATTGAACACGTATAAGGGATATCTTAAAAAATATGTAGTAAAACACTCTAATTATTGTTTAACCACCTATGATACTGAATTTAAAGCAAGATTTTATCCAAGAGCAACTTTAGATAACATGGTAGAATTTAAAACGTTTATGACATTAAATGTACTAGACTTTGTTTCAATTTGGTCGTTGCTTAAATATGAAAACCTATTTATAAGCACTAGTGCAAATTTATATAATATAGGAAATAATACTATTAACGAGGGCAGTTATCCGATCTCGTATTGGCCGTTCTTTAACTCCTATATTCAAGCGAATTCGAATTATGTACTGTCAGGGGTATCAGTGCGCGCCTGGCGCTGGTATTATCATAATCCTATCTTTGGACAGTACTCTCAAGATATCCTTTATAATATTAATACATCTTATGTAGGTGGGAAACTAGGAGCAACAGTTGGAGTTCAGCTTTCTTCAAACGAAATCAAAGAACAAGCTAGAGCTGATATACCAATGGACTTTGATAATATTTCATTTAATTGTGTATTACGAAATCCAATAGATGTACCATATTACTCTACCCGCTTCCATGAAATTACTGGTGGATCAGCAGGTGCTGGTGGATACCTTCGTAGTGACGGCTTCAGAAGTAATGATGGTACGTGTGGTCCCTCCTTTCTTGGTGATTGGACGTACTATCCAGATTATTATATTACGAATATTTCTGCAACTATACAAGTAAACGAAACAATTCAAGATACAAAACCGTTATATTTTGGAGAAAATAGACCCATAACTTCCACTTATGGTGTAGATAAAGTTATCGGTGTTTATAATAGAAAAGCAAATATAGCTAGTACATCTCAAAATGGTACCATTATACATTTAGCACCTAATGAAGGTACGGGTTTCACTGTATCTCCATTGCATCCGACTATTGTTTCAAGACCAACTGTTGTCCATATTCGAGAGAATTATGGAAATAGTGGTGACTCACTCCGCATAACAGGATCTACTAGTATAGATTACACTCTTTCAGGGAATGGGCTAGATAACTACAGATTATATTTGAGATTATCTGGAAGCGGAACTATAGTTCCAACTGTTGATAATTTACAGGTAGGGGCGTTAAGACAGTTCGACACCGGTACAGATAACGAAGGGGTTATAGACAACGATTCAAAATTTAAAGATTTCGTATTACCTTCCACTTTTGTTTTAAATGCACAATCCCGATTAAACTTGACTATTACTGCAAGTTCATCTAGTCCAATCGATGTAATGAATATCATTTTGCTTTCAGTAAATGATTCACCTCTTTATTAAATCATATTTACTTTTGTCTTTGAGAAGGTATGGGATTTGTATGTGTGGGTGAATAAGTAGGAATATTTGTTAAAGCCAAGAAGCTGCTTAATTTTGGTGCTCTTCTTGGCTTTAACTTGCTGTTTAATAAGTTTCTTGATTCCTGAGAGACATCGTTTCTCTGCTATTTTTGCCAAAAACAAGTAGCCCCATTAGTAGCTACTTCTCTTAATATTAAATGAATCTCTCATGATAACTCAATTTGTAATTGGCCAGTATCCAGAATGGCAACTTGTTGGCTACTTGATACTGGCTTTGGCTCAAGAAGATCAAAAAAACTAATCTGCTTATTCATTATATATACTTGATCTCTGGAAATGCCACTTTCCTTTTTCACGTAGGATATTATATAATTATACACTTTAGTTTCACTGCTTATTAAACCAAATACTTCTTTCTGATCAAAAGTTAGCTCAAGTGGATTGTAGCTAAAACCAGGTATTCCTCCCTTACGTATTTCTTCAATAATTTGATCTTTGTATGTGTTAAACTTTCTACGGAAGAACTGATTGAAGCTCTGAATCCAATTCATGAACAATACTTCAAAATTTGGTTCAACTGATTTATTTGGGGAAGGTTGGCACAGTTTAAGAGTTTCTTCAGCCAACTGATTCATTTTTAACTGTAAGACTTTTTTGAATTCCTCCTCAGATACAGTTTCTAATCCTTCATCTATATCTTTTGCAGCTAGCTTTTTCCACATTTCAGCTATATTAGCACTATCTAAATTCACTGCAAGTTCCGTCGCCATAGCTGTTTGAGAATCAATTCCGTATTGTGCTAATTCTGATCGATCAATTCTCCCTTCTACCAATAAGGCATGTGCTCTTTTTTGCATAATAGTTCTAAAAACATCCAATTGCTGACTATTCTCATAAACGGGATAATAAATTCTTACCTCTCGATCCTGTCCAATTCGCCAACCTCTTCTACTAGATTGTCTAATTTTATTGATAGAATAGTCTAATTGATTGTATATGTATGTTGGCCACGGCAATAGCGATAGGTAAACCTTTGATGTAATCACCAGTTTTTCCCCCGCTTCACACGGAACGTGACAGTTTCCCGTCATTCCGCGTTCCATCGAACAGATTGACCTTAACTACCCTTGTTGACTAACTTTCGATAGCTTTCCAGTTTCTTGTATTCTTTTGATCCTTTAAATTGCGTTTTCCGTTTTTGGCTTCCGAATATAGTTGATCCTGGATTCTTTTTAAGTCGCTATCTGTTTCCATTTTCAGTCTGTGATCCTTCATAGAGATCACCCCCATGTAACTTCGGGTCCCTCTAGAATTAGCTTTTTAACTTGCATACGACTGAAAAGTTAGCGGTTAGTTTTCCGTCCGACTATGCCCCTTCGCTCCACAGATATTATTCTGCTTCTATGCTACTACGGGCTGCTGCCCTTCAGATACAGTCGTCATTTCCTACGACTTAGTGGTATTACCTCTGATTAGGCTTAACATCCACTTCCGAAGTTCACACGTTGCATTGAACTTAGTATAATTTCACTCCTTTAGGTGCCCTTTTTACTCCGGTCGGTCTGATGTAGGTTTAACGGTAAATTCCTCCTACACCTGACATCCTATTTCAAGGATGCCGTCGATCATCCAACATGAACAGATGATCCACACTCAACTACCCTTTTTGGCTACTCTTTCGAATAGTGGCGCTTTACGAAGCTTCAGACAAGGGTTTCTTTCGTCACCATGGGAGCTACTTACGACCCGCACCACTTCACCATATCTCTTTTTAGAGACTTAGGTTACTTGGGTTACGTCTTCAACTGGCTTCATACATCTGCTGTATCAGTAACAGACGCATGCAGTAGATTAGCCTCGGAATTCTTACCGTTTATTCCGACAGGGAGCTTCCCCCTACAATTCAGTTCAATACTTCTCCTAGCTTAGCTAGTAAGCTAATCCTAGTGCCTCATTTCCCGCTAAGCGGTTATAGAGGAACGTGTCGCACTCATATCCAATCCAACCTCAACCAAAGACATTTGTGTAATTAGAACTTTAGTTCCTCTTTCTTCCTGTTTTTGAAGCCATTCAAAACGTTGGAGAGTTGACGTTGAAGTTGATAATATCTCAGATTCGATTCCCTCTTCCGAAAGATGTTCCTGGATATATTCATTTAGTCCGTAAGAATCTGTATATTTATTGTAGATTACAACTCCTCTATCTTCCTGTAGCTCTTTTTTTACGGTTTCAATTAACCATCTTAAACTAGCATGTTTATAGTTTAATGACGGGGCTGTAACGAAATATTCATGGCCCTTGTCATCCCTAAAAGAAATTTTTGGAGCAATATCTGGTCTATTGGCATAATTAATAGTGCCTGGAATGAAATTCCCCCATTTTTTTCTAAGTTTGCAGGTGTTATATAAATTTTGATGAAATATCCTATATTCCGCTTCATGAACAGAATCCATTTGAATAATATGAGGAATTTCCTTTAATTCTACCAGCGGTATTCCTAGATCACGTAGTTCAGTAAAGGCAGCTTTGTGCAGGATATGGTTAACCACAAGAGCAGGAGCAATACCTGGTTCCTCCTTAGGCTGTAAAGCCTTTCGATATCTCCTAGTTGTTACACCAGTGTCTCCTGCCTCTATTTCAATTACTTCCTTAAGAACACCATATCTTCTCGCCCATTGCACCATCCCAGTTTCATAATTAAATCCTTCTTCAATCAGTGATTTGGGATTAGCTCTCCATAAGATTTCTTTGATACTTGTACTTTTTCCTGAAGTTAACGTTCCTGTCAAATTTAAAGTTTGTTTAGCACAACGAACTAATTTGTCATAAGCATCGCCACGACCAGAAGATTCGGCAGCAGTCATTTGAACTTCATCTTGACAGAAAAGATCAAAGTATTTTTTAGTCTTTTTCAATATTTTCGATGGATTATATCTTGGCTTGTTTCTCGTTTCGAACCTACTTTTTAGTGCAGGTCTCCATAAAACACTATGACAATGAGGACATTTTCTTAATTTACTTTGATGATTCCATTTTGAAACAAATCCCATTGGAATCCCATTTGGCAGTAATAGGCCATCTTCGATCATAGATTTCCCGCTTAACATTTTTGCTGTTGTACTGCCAATTTTTTTAGCTTTATTGATATCCTGTGGAGTAGGATATCTCCCTTTAGAAACGATGTCCCAATAGAACGCTATTTTCCTCTCTTCTTTATCTGTAGTAGGAATCGATAAAACTTGGAAGCAGTCTGGACAATGCCAAGCATGATCAAAGTCATTTTCCATATGTTCTTTACTAGAAATTTTTTTGAAAATACCAGCAAAGTAAGGCTCATGACCTAGTTTAGCACGATCTATTGAGATCATATATACTTCTATGTCATCCTTATGAGGTCTATGTCCGGCTCTAATTTTATTTACTAACCGAATAACATCTTCTGTTGAATGTAATATTTCTACCTTAGCGAAATCGGGGATAGTTTTTTCGAACTCTTTACTTTTCCATTTTTGAAGGGTTATAGATGGGGCAGAAAGGATACAACTTGTTCCTTTAGTTCTCCCTCTTTCTTGTTTTATGAGGTGGTATAACAAAAGAACAGAAATTAAACTGATGGACTTTCCTGTACCCATGTCTCCAATATCGTATAATTCACTTTTGAAATCTCTTGATAACATGGCATTTACTAAGCCCTGGGCCTTATATGCTTGAGCAGGAAAGGGAGTCCGCTTCATTAAACGAAATCCCCAATGTAGAGTATCTGTAGATGGATCAAAATAAGGCTTAATAGTAGAGAGTTTTTTCGCGAATGGCACAGCGTTATTTTTAATAAACTCACGAAGTGTCCATTTAGGATCAAAAACCCCGTTTATTTTTTCCTTTTGTGTGGGAATTTGCAATATACCTTCTTTCATTGACTTTTCAATTAATGAAAGCATAGCTTTTTCAGATATTTTTAATCTTACTGCCTTTAACTTGTGCCATATTGGAAAGTTAGGATTAGAAGTTACTACAAGGGTTTCTCGCAGGTTATTTGGTATAAGATAATAGTAATCTTTTTCCCAACAATTTGGTAGATGAAATCTCTTAACAAGATATCTTCCTACTGCAAAGGAAATATCACCATCAGGTGCCAAAATTATTGGTTCTACATTAGGTTTATCTGCTAAATCATCCGTAATGTCATTCCATACACTGTTTCTAGGAATAATTATTCCATGATAAACATCTCCTAAACCGATCGGTTTCATTTTGTACCGATAAGCTGCGTTAGGAATCGATTTAAGCTGGATACCATCTACATATGAATTTCTTTTCTCAATAATTGCTGCAAAAAGAGCTTTGACAACTGTTTCATAACCCATTACTGAAGCAGATATTAGAGTCTTTTCTTTATCAGTAATGTAGTAGTGGAGAATACCTTCAAAGTTTCTTTCCGGAGTTTGAATTTCAATTGTCCAATTCGTGTTATCCATTTGGTTCCCCTTAGCAAAATAGATAAGTAGGCGGGCAGCCCTTATCTATTTACAAAGGGCTACCCTCCTCTCATTAATTTTGCTGACAAATTATTTTAGTTCTACTATTCCGTAGTGTGGATGAAAAATTCTTGCCAACGGAATAGGTTTAGATGTTATTTCCTCTCTTACTGGCTTCCCATCGTCATTTTCTATAATTTTTTTTTCTTTTTCAATTTTGGTGTAACCATTAACCCAAAAGTCGCCCATATTCCCGTCAATGGCATTTGCTGTAAGAACCAATGCCATATGAGCAGGTTTTAAAGGGAGTATCGGTCTTTTAAGCTTGCTATCTTCCTTGAGACCTGTAGGTAAAAATAGATGTTCGATCTCATCAAAGACAGCTGATTGTTGCAGATCCTCCCAAAGCTCTGTGTTTTTCAGCCGGTCCCCTCTAAAATAATCAATTTTATTTAAAGATGGAGGTATTGAAAATGTTATATTATCTGGAATATCAATAGGTGGTAAGGCTTCTGGACCTAAAATGGCCACCTCTTGCAGATATTTCTTTATCTCCAGTCTATTTTTCATGTTTGGCTTATTAAAATAACCAAAGATAATTACTTGTTGAAATCGCGGATAGTGTTCGTCTGTGAATCGGTACACACGAATTCCATCCAGTCTACTAGAAACAATTTCTGCAAGATCAGATAATACCTTTTGTTTAACACAAAAACAAACTAGAGCCCCTCTTTGGAGGATTTGTTTTTCATTTTTATAGGTGTGGAGTCGAAATGCACTTACTTCCATTCTTTCAAGATATCCGTTATCATATGGAGGATTTCCCCACCAAAATGAATGAAAAGGAGACGTTCTCAGGCTTTCATATCCACCATGTACTGTATGATTCAGTATCTTTTTTGCTTTTTCATATCTACTTTTTTCTAGTTCATTACCAAATGAGCAGATTTTGCCTCCCTGTTTTTCCAAAGAATCTTGAATAAATCGTAAGGCTTCTCCTTCACCTGCACATGTATCCAAAATATTAAACAAGCTGCCTTCTTCTATTTTGAGTTTATTGCATACATGCTTTAAGACCTCGAGAGGGGTTTTATAAAACCCCCCAAGACTTTGAGATGCAAGTGTAGACATCTTACATATTATCCCCTTCCTAAATAAAATTTTGTTTTCTTTAACAAATAAAAAAGTCCATTTGATGTACAAAAGCTCTCCTATACGGGAGCTAATGTCCAACAAATGGACTTTCTATTTTTAGAAACAAAGTCTAATCAAACTTTCCAAAAAGAAAACAAGTATTGTCCAGTATTATATCTAACAAAGAAAACAAAATAAACAATTTTTATAACCATAAGTTTAGAATACGTATTAGAGTTTAAATTCTTAATGTCAGTGCATGCGTGTTATTGTTTTTTACAAGTAATATATAGTAGTATGGAATTTTTACTACACAAAAGCCCCTTTGTGAGCGCACTCGATTTCATTTTTGTATTTGAAGAAATCGAGTTTTTTATTTGACTTTTTTAACTGTAAATCTTAGTCGAGGCTATTTTGTTGTTTATAACTATTGTTTCTCTATAGTCGTTTCCTTCAATGATTTCTCTAGCTTGTCCGAAATATTAAAAGCCTGTTTGAAGTTACTAAGTGTTTTTTCTTCTTCAGGTTGATCAGAAAGCCAATTTAAGAAGGTATCTTCACCAACATATTCAACGAGGGTATCTTCAAAATACCATTCAGGATTATCATAGTCTGGTTCAAGATTAGAATCTACATACTCATGTGGTACCAAGGTGGGACCATTGAAGATTCGTGGCCAAAAGTATTTAGGATCGATCGTATTCGATCTGGAGAACTTCTTTCCATCATAGGTTTCAGCATCATTGACATCAATATGCAGATGGTATCCATCTGAATCTTCACCAGTATTTCCTGATATAGCGATTTTTTGGCCTCTTTCTACCTTCTCCCCGGTCTTCACTTTTTTGGATTCTAAGTGTAGGTTTCTTATAACCAATTTTTTATTATTATCCGGAGATCTGTCAGTGGTCATAATAGCTACATAATTCCCACCATCCTTAAAATATCCGGCACTGAGAACTTTTCCATCCTGTGGACTGTAGACTGGATCTTTATATGCTAAAATATCCAGCCCTCTATGCTTTGAAGAGTAACCCCTACTGTATTCCGTTACGTCCGTCACGTAATACCAATTAAAATCAGCATAAGGGTTCTCACCTTTAGAGTATACTGGTTGATTGCTCCCCACAAAAGGTGAAGATAGCAGAGTAAGTCCCAGAGTACTTGCAATAAATTTTCTTATCATCTTTCCATTTATCTCCTAGAATTATATAATTTACCACAAGGGTAAAATGATTATAAGGGTGGTTGACAATGAAAAAAATAGTATTCTTATGTTCTGTATTTTTGAGCCTTTTTGTAATCTCAGCTTGCGGTAATGTAAATCAAGTTTCGTCTCAACAAACAAGTAAGAATTATCAGAAAAAAATTGACATCTTAGAAAAAGTAGAAAATAGAGACAGTACTTTGAGTAGAATGACAGATCTACTTATTGACGAATGGCCTGTTCTTTTCAAGCAACCTACTGAAGAAGAATTATGGAAATCTTATTGTCGGTTGACTTGGCATGTCGAGAAAGATCAGCAAGAACAACTCAAGAAGGATTTAATCCATCACCCTGAGTATCTTAGTTATGTGGAACTTCTAATGAGCGGGGTACTTCCAGCAAAAGAGATTTCAATAAAAGAAGTAAATTCCAAGCGTAATTCTGAAAACCTTGGGTACCTGGTAAAAGTGAACTATAATTTATTACTTAAAGATGGAACAACAAAAGAATTACAGGTGGAATTAAACGCTGATGACAATATGGAAACCTTTAATGATCGTTTCGTGCAAATGGTAGCTGGAGCAGATGAGGTAATTCCTGAGCCTGCAAATGAACAGGAAGAATTATACCGTAGGTTCCTGTTGAAGTTACTTGATTACAACGTTTCCAAGAAGATGACTCGTGAAGAATTCATTGAGATTTTGAATTAATATTCGTCTGAGGTATTTCTTGTATTCAGGAAATACCTTTTTATTTAATCTAAGGTCACCAAGAATTCCTTAGATTCTACTGCTTTATTTTTGGTTGCCAATTGCCCATCGCTTTTCATGTTGAATTTATTAATATCTTTTAATGAATACTGAAGAACATTGTTTGATAAAGTTCGGTTGTATACACTAGAAGTTCTACCCTCTTCTGTTTGAAGTGTTTGACAACTTCTACATTCAAGAAGCGTGGGATATGAATTACCCCAAATTAGACTCATAACGCCGTACCTCCTTAGTAAAATTCGCCCTTTTTTGGATGGCCACAATGTACTCATCTAGTTCCTGACTTATACGTAAGACTGCTGGACTTGAAAATGAACCTTCTTGGAAAAATACCTCCACCAACTTATTACGTAGGACTTCAGTAGTCTGTAAATCGTTATCATTTTGTTGTAAAGTGGTGGTAACGTGATGTAATGAATTGCAAGCGGGTGTTCCTTTACTATGGGGGTTAGAAATGTCCTGCTTTATTTCATAATTATATTTGATAGCAGCCTCCCTCCTTTTGAACCAAAATTTAGATACAACTGGATAAGATAAAAAATGTAATGGAAAAGGATAAGCCAATTGAAGTAAAAGAGTCATTTTGGAATGATTTTTCAGAAGGTTGGAGAATTATTGGTCATAACCGACGCATTCGAACATTGACTATCATTGATACATTGGACACGATTGGAGGGACAGCCTGGATTGGCGTGTTCGTCTTGGCTTTCGTCAAGCAAGTCCTGAATCAAAATGAAAGTTGGTTGGGCCTTATGAATGGCTCCTTCTTCGCTGGGTCAATTGTGGGAGGGATTCTTGTAGTGGCTCTGGTAAAACGTCTACAAAAGCGTAGTTTCCTCTTCATGTTATTTGGGCTTACCGTATATATCATACTAGCGGTGTTTTTTGCAATTAATACACATCCTCTACTTGCCCTCGTTCTTATGACGTTAACTGGTCCGCCTATAGAGATAGCTGCTGTTATAAGAGGGACTCTATTTCAACAAAGCATAAATGCTATTCAATTGCCTAAAGTATTAGCTGCGCAGGAGGTTTTGATAAATCTAACATTTGGTGTTTCTTTATTAATTTTGGGGTGGTTTGCGGAACAATTTGGTATGACGAACTTGTATCTTTTTGCTGCATTCTTAACGTCAGTCGCTGTTGTTGTTGTTTTTTTTAATCGCTCTATTTTTAATGATAGAGAAATGAAAAAATCAGAAGAAATAAGTACCACTATTTAGGTCTAATTTTCTAATGGAGGATAGTAAGACATAAGGTTTCGCAACCTCTGAGAAGGATAAAACGACTATTATAGTTGATGCATTAAAGAAAGAGTACAACGCTGTTCTTGAAAGTGAAAAACAATACACTTGAATAAAAAAAACGTGTGACCAGTATGTGCCACACGTTTTTTTGTTATACTATGCTATTCTATTCTACATATCTAACTACTACATAAATTCATAAAGCGAGTCGTTTATAAATACAAACAAGCTATTTCCAGTACAGAATAATCACCTACCGACAGGAAGAGAAATTGTGATATATTAAAAATAAGAACCTTTTGGTAAAGGAAGAGTTGGATGTTCAAATTATCTTTATTTGCGTTATCTAAAACAGCGGAATCTATTCCTCCATCCATCGTTGATCACTTATTTACTTACATTTATAAGGAAACTGATGGCATTTCTAAAGAAGACTGGCTAATGGAACATGTCAAAAATATACTAATTCAAACTTTTGGATACGATACTCCACACTTAGAGGATCATTCCGTAATACGAGAAAAAAATTATCGAAAAAGACAACAAAGTAAAAAATACTGGCTAAAAAAGTTCGAAAAAGAATTAGCGGAAGTCCCAAATAACCCTGTATCCATTGAAATTTCGTCGTGGAAATTGGCTCTCGAACAAATGAAAGCATCTTCTCCTGATTTAGACATTATCAAGGAATCTGAACGATTAATTGGAGTTAAAAACCTACAAGATTTGCCTAAACTTAGATTGGAACAAATCAAAAAATGGGCAACAACAAGCTCCACTTTTCTCTCTGATTATCGTTATCTATCTTCAAAGAAAAAAAATCAAATCGAAAAGGCACTTGATACTGACTTGAACTTCATCATTGCTGAAATCATTGACCAATATGATTTGACCAATGCTGTAGATATACAACCGCATGGTCTAATTGAAAATGTTGTATTCGCCGAGAAGTCTACAAGTTTAAAAATTAAGAAGGAAATCAATGCTATAACACAAAAAGAAACCTATTTTGATGACTATGAAATTAGCGATAATGAATTTCTTCGCACCATTATTAAAGTTGAAGATGGAGATTTTCTTTTAGCCGATAAAAGTCTCACAAAATCTTTAGATGCAACGGATCAAGAGATAATTTTTTATGTACTCTCCCAAAAAGATGAATCATTTTACACCGACAGAACGATTACAGTTGACATTTCTAAGCTGGTTGGGAAAGCTTACAAATCTCAAGGGGTTAAAAATTATGTGGAAATTGAAAAGAGATTAAGAAAGATCCGCTCATTTGGATTCCAGGCTGTCATAAAAAAACAATCTGAAAAAGCAAGACCTGGTTCAGCAGACTGGTCAATATTTGATTCTGTTGTCATCAACTCTAATCAAAATGGGAGACGTTATGCCGAAATTGTTATTGGGACCTATTTTCATCAGCAATATATCAATCAACAAACTGTAAAAATATACAGAGATAGCTTGAATTCCATTCAAGGAAATATATCTAAAATATTAGTACATGCTCTTCAAAAGGAACGGTTGGAACGTTATGTCCAAGGTAATAAATTTAAAGATGTGTTCCCTCTCAGCTTTTTCACTAGAAAAGTTCGCATGGACAAAAGAAAAACAGAAGCCAATATGAGAAAAATACAAGATGCTCTCGAAGAGTTCAAAGACTTAAATATTCTCATCGCAGATTACAAAAGAAACAGTCAATCTTCCTTTGAAATATCATTCATTCCATTAACAAATACCGAAATGCATGACTTTTTCGACCAAATTGACAAGCCCGTTCAGCTATCACTTCCATTACAAAACGAGCTAATCGAAGAATAAACCTATTCTTCTTAGCTCGTTTTCTTATTGCCTATGTCGTTCTCTTCTAATGATGGATCTTATTCAAACCTCATTCCTCATTACCAAAATAAATCATTTGAATTTATAAAAGCCCGAATTTTATTACCTAATTCTCGTACTAACTTAAATTTCTTACGCTTTTCTCGTACCAAAATTGACTTTTTTATGTAAGCAAATCCTCTTATTCGCCATTTATTACTTCGAAACATATCATTATTTATTTTTCTTACCCATTTTTCGTACCATCACTATTTTTTTACAATTTTCTCGTACTAAACTGCACTAATTATTTTTTTCTTACGTTTTTTTCGCACTGTAAAACGATTTACAGTCAATATGTATTATGGTTCTATTGTAAATTATTACGTTTTACTCGTACCAATATTTATTTTCTTACCTTTTTCTCGTACTCCATCAATTTTATTACGAAAACTTCGCACTCTCTGTCATGTTTTTATTTTATTACGAAAATCTCGTACTATTTTAAAAATATTTCAAGCTGAATGAAGCCAGAAAACAGTTCTATACATGGATTTTCTTACCTTTTTCTCGTACTCTTTTGATTTTATTACGCAAATCTCGTACTGAACTTTTTTTATTACCTAATCTTCGTACCAAAAACGACAAAAAAATATTCATATCTATCAAATTCTATATTAGCCCATAAAGATCAAACTTCAGCTGTTTTCTTACGTTTTTTTCGTACTAAATGAATACCCCTTGAGTTCTTATAAAACCCACTCTCATTCATTTTCTTACGTTTTTTTCGTACCTTTTCGGATTGTTTTCATTTAAATTCTTCAATGCTATAATCAATTTTGAGTTTGATAGATTCATAGAAGAAAATTATTCCTGTATACAAAAAAAAGAACCCAACCATAAGTTCTAATAAGTGGTAAGTTTGGCGACTGGCACTTATTAGACTTCGAAAAGTCGAGGTCTTGATTTTGTTTCTTAAAGATGTGTTTTCATTGTATCACATTTAAAAAAGGAACAAAAGCCAAACCTTTATTTTCCATTGCCTTTTTTTGTTGGGAACTAAGGAGAGGTCTTACAATGAAGCATCATCCTGACTTATTCGATGCTCGAACCCTACATAACGACACTCGATTGCTATTCAAGCTCAAATTATTACTTGGTAGTGTTTGTGCTTACGGCGGCGAGGTTCCTCTTTCTCATTCTGAAATTGCGAAAAGAATGGGCACTTCCAACTACAGAGTTCGCACTCTTCTACAAAAATTACTTTTCGAAGGTGTCGTACATTACGATGATTTCGGAACTCTATTTTTCAATCGATTTGTTTTTGTTCAAGAAAAAGAGAAGGCATCAGAAAGTGCTCTTTACTCCAAGAACTTTCTATTTTTTACATGCGAAGAGTTTTTAAATGAGGACAGAAATGTACAACGCTTCGTACTTCACTATGTTGGTAAAGAATTAACATACATACCCAGCAATTGGAAATGGGGACACATTAAAGATCTTTACGGTCCGGGAGGTTTACTTAACATCCGTACCCGTAAAGAAGCCTTAACGATTTTAGATAAAGCATCTAAATATTTGAAAATGAAAGTCTACCCCGAAAACTATCAAGTATTACATGTTCACCAAAAGTGGATAGATATGGGAGAAGTTTATTCAGAAGGTGCAGAGCTGTGGGTGCTAAAACAGCTAAAAAAGCATCGTTTTTGCTGTGACTTCATATCTCGCAAAGCTATCTGGCAACTGGCAAAGGTGATGGAAGATTACTATGCTAAATTTGGGTATGAATATGCAACTGAGATCTTCGATAATGCCCTTTATAATATTCAAAATAACAAAATGAGATCTCATGCTTTCTTCCATTTGATTTATAAAGATGAAGATGAGTATGTTGTAAATGAAGAAAAAAACGAACTGAATGAAATCAGTGCGTATTTTCGTGCTTGCATGGAATCTGCTGAACTTAGTTATTCTGTGCAATTATCTATGGATCTCGATGCTATTGACAACAAGAAACGCTATGCAGAATTGAATCTATTTGAAGATGATGTACTTTCTGAATGCAATCAGAAGGTTATTGAGGATGCAAATCAACAGCATGATGTCATTTGGAAGAAACTCCTCCACATGCAACGTTGCTGGTTACACCGTTTCACTCAAGATCCTAATTGGTTTATTAAACATCGTTATCAAATCGAAACCTTACCAGCACCTTTCTATGAAATCCAAAAGGAAATCAAGCGTTATATTCAGCAACAAGCATTGCAAGAATATAAACAAGATCATTTTGTAGTGTAACGCTTTAAACAAATAAAGATTTCATAGGCTTCTTTGTTGTGCTTTTAATTAGTCTTATAATCATGAAATAGCAGTGGCTTTCTATATCTGAGCGACTGCATTTTGACGTTCCTTTAATTTTCCCCTTTCTGCTCAATTCTTCTTTTATTAGTTAGCATTTTCTTCTATGAGAATTGCCCTTTTATCCCTCTTTTAACATCCATATATTGTATTTTTTCTTATAAAAGCTGTGGATAACGTTTTTTTTAGTATGAATAAATTATATCTTCTTATGTATAATGAGATGTCTGATAGGAATAAAGTTCTTATAGACGTGGATGAAGAATCTAAACATATTGATAAAGAGATTGCCAGTATGGATAAAATTCTTTCCCCTTTGGATTTCGAATCTCCTCTTCTTTTTCCAATTTGCTTACATTTCTAAATCCCTTTTCTACCAAGCGTTTTCGGTTCTAATAAACCCTCATATAAAGGTGTTAACTAATGGTATTAACCTTATGGTTTTATCTAATGGTATTAACGAATTGTTTTTATAAATTTTATTAAGGAATGATTTTAAAGAGGTATATTCAAAACATACTTACTTAATTTAACAAATCATTGATAAAAATAGGAAATCATTCTAGTAAAATAGGGATAATTAAGATATATTAGTTTGGAAAATTTCATACATAACAATAACTGAATCTTCCCGATTTTATGCAGCCTCTGTTCCTAAAGGCTATATTGGACTCGCATGTGCTTACGCTCTGTATACTGGAGCAATTAGTAGTTTAAATGATCTTGTTACAGATTATCTACCCGATTTGCCAATGGAATTATTACAAGGAACAACAATTCGTCAGCTTCTTACCCATACACATGGACTGAGTACAGAAATAAGTGGAGGCTTTTTTCGCAATTTTTGAAGAAGGATCTAATTGGCAGTATAGGAATGAAAATGTATTTATGGTTACACAAATTATTCAAGCTGTAACTGGCAAAAACGGTTGCTCAACTTCTTAAAGAATTAATTTTTGAACCGTCAGACTTTACTGAGACCGGATGGTGAAAAAACATCCTCTGATCAAATCGATGTAGTAGTAGGAAAATCGAAGCCATCAATTCCCCTCTCTAATTTTGGAGATAGTTCAGATGGTAGTCAGGCAAATCTCTTTGTTTCAGCCCGTGAATTGGCTTATTGGGGCTATTTACACCTCAACAAAGGTTGGTATAATGATCGACAAATTATACCGTAGCAAATGTACTTTTGTGCCCATAAAGAAGCACCTCCTTCGAATCATGGGACTGACCCCCGTTTGTAGGACAGGGATCAAAACACCTTACAAGTTTAAGCAGCCAGTCGTCGGAATTCAACCGGTGACTGGTTGTTTAGTTTTGTTTGAATGCGAATTGAGTTATAGTAAGAGATATATTCTCGAACGGTCTGTTCAACGATTGCCGTCGTTGTACAGGTTAATCCTTCGAGGATGAACGTTTCCGACTTGAGGCAGGCGTGAAACGATTCAATCGGGGCGTTATCAGCAGGTGTTCCCTTCCGGGACATACTCATGGTAATGCCTCTTTCCTTTACAGCTAATTGGTAAGCCGACGATGTATAGACTGACCCTTGATCACTATGCAACATGCATTGCTCCAGTGGTGGAAGTTGCTGCAACGTATCTAAAACCAAGGTAGTATCTTGCTTGTCTCCAATATTGTAGGCGATGATCTCGCCATTGTATAAGTCCATGATACTGGATAAGTACAACATTTTTCCGCCGTAAGGCAGGTAAGTAATGTCTGTGACCAGCTTCTGTAGCGGATGATTCGCCTGAAAATCCCGTTTCAAAAGATGATCCGCAACCTGTATCGGTTGTCCGATTCTCTTTCGCTTTTTTACTTTGACTCGACATTGCAATCCTTCTTCTCTCATAATTCGTTGCACTCGCTTATGATTAATTTGCATCACTCGTCGCAAAAGTGCAGTGATTTTACGGTATCCATAACGAAAGCGATGTTCCTGACACAATCTTCGGATATGGGAAACCAAAGGATTCAGAACCTGTACGTCTACTTGTTTTCTCCATCGATAGTACGTAGAGCGAGGAATGCCAAGCCACTGGCATGCTAATTGCGTTGATACTTCTCCCTTTATCTCGTTTATCCATTGAACTACTACTTCTGGTGGCACCTCCTTTCCCACTCCTTGTACTTTTTTAAAACATCAAGTTGTTGTTGAACCTATTTTCTTGTTTCAATTTCTCCAACTCTGATGTAAATTCCGCCCCTTTCCCATACGTGTACTGTTTACCTACAGGCTGCTCAAAAAGATGTGTCTCGCCATTTCTGTACCATCGCATCCATGTTTTAAGTTGTGTTTTGTTTTTAATACAAAGCTGATCCATCACTTCTTTCACGGGGATACCAGCCAATCTCATCTCAACAGCCTTCATATTGATTTCCATAGGGTAACTCACTCTCGTTGCCAAAGAAAAAACACCTCCAGGTTACTTCCATATCTTACGACATGGTTGCATTTTCTTGAAGGTGTTTTGATTTGTCTCACGTTATGGGGTCAGTTCCATACAGTAAGGTGTCTTGCTTCTTACTGTATTAACTTGGAGGGATAATCCCAAAGCGAATCTTTGACAAGCTCCCTTGGTCTATCGCTTGGCTATTTTGATGGGTTTTCTAGCAGTAAGAAATTATTAATATAGCTGTCAGGCTTTGAATATATTTTGCTAATTTTATGAGTCTTAAGATCATAATAGAATAGTCCATTCGGTGGACCATCTTCGGTTATGTCATTATTTTTCAAAGTCGATTTGAGGTTTCCTTTTATGAAAAGACCTTGTTTATCAGAAGCAAAATATGCCTCTTCGATTATACTTAGTTCTGGAATAACAAGTGGCTCTTTTTTGCCCGAATCAAAGTAATAAAGATACAATTGTTTTTCTTTAAAAACTTTAGAGCCACTTTTTATCAGTGCAACTTCTGTATTTGTTGAGACAGAGAATAATCTGATTACTTCTTTTGCTTTGTATAATTCTCTTGGTTTTTTTTGTTCTCCTTGATTCATATCGTATTCGACGACACGATGAGTGGCTGCATCAATGTCAGGTGCTTGTTCTTTTGCTGCTTTTCTGGTAAGTGTTTCATCTTCCTGATTAGAATAAAGAGTGGCATACAGCTTTTTTGTATATGGATTATACATTAGATGTTTTACTGAAGTATCATCATCATTTGGAGGAACCCAAAATGATAGTTTTTTTGTTTGTAGGTTATATGAAGCTAATTGGACCGCTGATTTTGTTTTTTCGGCAGCGGCTATAATAATTTGATTTCCCACTGGGATAATATAATTGATTGCAAATAAATTGGTTGTTAATTTCTCCTTCTTTTTCGTAGCTAGATCGAGTTTTACAAGTTGGTCAGACCCTGTAGAATCACGTTCGGAATAATAGAGTGACTTAGTATATAGATCAACAGCTCCAAGAGGATATTGAGCAGTATCAGGGGTTTTGGCCATTTCTTTTATGGTTTTTGCATCTATATCGTATGTATAAAAATGGTTTCCATTTTGTTTGTTTGTCACGGTGAGGGAAAAATATTCAGATTGGTTATGTTTTTCAGCATTTGAGTCAGAAGACGGTACAGTCGCAGTGTTGGTGGTGCTTGTATTTGGAGTACAGGCATTGATCGCTATAGATACGACAAGAATGAAGGTAGTTAAGATTTTTTTCATTTTTGGCTCCCTCCTATATAACAAATAACACTACATTTATTTTGAAAAAGAGAAAAGTGTCGTAAAATAATTCGACACTTATCAATCAGTTATAAGTAACATATTTTGTTAGTTATTTAGAAGAGTAGCTGTTCTACTTTTCGTAGTAGGTTCTTCCCTGAAATAGACCAGTTTTCTTTTTTCTGTTTACGGGAGAATCAAAGTCATCTTCCATTTTATCAGGCATGATATCTAGGACTGCATTAGGAAGGCCACCAACATCTGCCTTATATACATAGTCTACAATATCGTTCTTTAAGTTCCTGACAATTATAGGGAGGTCTTATTCTTTAATACTTATGTTTGGCATTTTCATTTTAGCTCTGCCTTACCTATCTAAAAAAGCAATGATCTCCCTTGAGCCTAGACAACTCGGGAAGTCACCCTTGGAACATTAGGTGAGTTGCCCCTGAAGGGGACAGTCTCTTGTACAAAAGACTGTAAGATGGCGCAACATCTTACGGTCTTTTGAAACTCTAATGAAAATGTTCGCTTTTGGAATACCCATAGTATTATCATCTAATATTTTTCATGATAAGGATATTTCAATTATTAGACAATATACTAATTTTCTGATGTAAGCAGCCCCATAGAGGGACGGATAACAAGATGCTATTAAGTCTTAGTCATCTAATTCATCTCGGTTTTGGGCAATACGTACCGCAAGTTTACCAGACATCTCCGCCTGACCTGATGTTAGTCCAACTGTATAATCGCCAATCCCCCAAGGCTTTTCACTATATCCTGTCCAAGGCTTTTCACTATATCCTGTCCAAGGCTTTCCCGGAGCTACCTTTCCGCTCATTTTCTCCTTGCCATTATCATCGGTAACGGAGATATTAATTGTCTTAGGTCCCGAGTTGTATGCATATACTTTGACCCACCCATACCCCTTATTGACACTAAATTCCTCTGCCATGTCGGTATTAGCTAGGTTTTTTGTAAGTATTTTTTTACTTTTCATAGGTTGAATGAGCGTAGGATTAGCATAAGATTTATTAGCGACTGTTCGATTTTCTTCAACTTGGTTAGCTTCAACAAACGTAGGCATAACGCTAACACCAGAGAGTACGCAAGTTAAGGCTAAAGCCCCAATCATTTTTTTCTTCATGATTATTTGCTCGCTCCTTCTAGTTTAGAAAATATTTATAAAGCACCCTTTTTCATTATAAACTTTATTTATGGTATTTTTACTATCTTCTCTGTTTAGCTTACCATGGATAGCTGAAAACGCCTGTTTAATTATTACCCCTACTGGGTTTCGTATATTTTCCCGTACAGCATACCCATGAAGCAATTCTGTAAATCGCAATCATTTTGTGTTAAGCTAATTGTGTGTCAATGTTTTATTGTTGGGCGTTCCTTTCTAGGCGGATAGGAACGCCAATTTATCCTTCCATCATTAATCACCTCCCTCAAAGCTAATTTATAGTCTCGTTCTTGTTGAGGTGTTGCGTGCTCTCGGTGTGTTTCATAAAATGCCACGCATTTTATAGACTCTCTATTACTATTTAAAATAGTAGCTAGAGTAAGACATCGTAAGGTTTCTACTATGCCTTCTTGAAATCGCTCATTTTTGAACAAATACATAGCTAACTGATATCTGAATTGCAGATGATAATCTACATTAGTTGGATCATAACGGCTGTTAAAAGAGTCTATTTTGTTTGAAAACTCATAAAGTACGTCATCTACAATGAATTCGTGCTTATTGGCTGATTCTAATATCGCTACTAAACCAGAAAGCACTCCATCTGGATGTTCTTTTAGATATTCAACGTAATCGCATAGAACGCTTGTATTTCCCATAAGCATATCCAGTCTAAACGCATACTCTAATCCAAAATGTTTATACTTTTCCACCTCTACTCGCCCCGTTTCATCAAGTAGCTCAAACCATTTAAGATCGGTGCAGTAGCCGACAAATACTTTAGCTTGTTCGTACAGCCCCTGTTTTTCGAGAGAAATAGCTTTTAACAGATACCCTTGTCCATAATATGCGACTAAGTTGTTCTCTAGTTTAAATACCTTAGTTGTTTTGTTTTTATTTCTTCTTTCCTCGTATAATTGATCATAGATTGAATCAGCTTGCTCCAATAATTTATCTGCATATCTACCTACTTCTGTCCATCTATGCAGTACCTTATAGCAACCAGCTAGTTGTAAAAGAGCATCAAGTTGTTGCCCTTCCTCTAGTCTCTTCCAATATGGTTCGAATTTAGCAACAGCCTTCCATACTGCCTCAGTATTAGTTTTTTCAAATGCAAGGAAAAGACGGTAGTGACTCAAAACAAAACGTCCTTTTCTACTAGGTATTTCGTTATCAATCACCAACTGGTAAAAATAAGCAGATTCTTTCTGTCTACCTCTACGGAATAATCTCTCTGCTACAAAAAAAAAGATATCAATGGCTTTATGAGAAGCTGGCAATCTGTCAACTACTAACTTGATGTAATCTTTTCTACCTATCTCCGCACAATGAATTAAATAGTTCTTGACTCTTCTAGTAGCAACTTTTCCGTCTGGAAAGCATTCATCAATATATAGGTCATACAGCCATCCGACAGGCTGATCAAAGACTTTACCAATCGAGTCAAGTTGATCGACTGTTAAGTCCCTTTCTCCCTTCAAGAATCCACACAAGTGCCCTGAATTAATATTAGTCAATTCACTGAGTTTACTAAGCGTGTAGTTATATGATCCGAGATAGTATTTGATTTCTGTTTGAATCGGGCGTAATACACGAAGATTCGGAATAGTCATGTAAAAATGCTTATTACGGTCGGATTTAAAAATGAGCCCTCTTTGAGATATTGCTCAACTAATTGTTGCTTGAGGTCTTCTACAGCTTTCAGTAAATCCTTCATGATTAAGGTACAAAAGCTAATGTCGACCACCTCCTTATTCCCTCTTATGTATTATTTTACCATGCGTCACGTAAAATACCCGATTACGAAAAAAACGAAACGTCTGATAAATTACGACAAAATTCTACAAAATCCACACAAAAAAAGAGCACTGATAACAGTGCTCTAGACATTAGAGAAAATTAATGACCGGGGTTGTCAACATACGATTTAGCGCTACTGTAGATTACATTATTTTCAGAATTATCGAAGGCTGTTACAGTGAAAAAAGAACTACACAATACCAGTGAAGCAGTCATCAGTACAGTTAAACGTTTCTTCACTTTTACCTCCCCTTTCATCTCCATTATTTACTTTATTATACACTTCTTTCATTTTTTTCAAAAGACCCAAATTCATTTCTTTGCCATGTTCGCAGTGGTATGCGTAAATCTTTTCCGAACATTCCATAATACCCTCACGGTCATTGATTTTGCTAAAGTAATTCATGCCTCTGAGGTATGAATCAATCCCCTTCTCAAACAATCCCTGATCTGTAAGAAATCCACCCTTATATTTGAAGTATTTCCCTAATTCGGATAAGTTATAGACATTGTCATAGTCAAACGCAAAATTATTCTCTTCTGTCTCAATGACTTGTTGCACTGAGTCAACATCATTGCTACTAAGTAGTGCTTCTAATAATGCGTTAACTCTTGGTAAGCGGTTAATGCTTTCAGCCTCTACTACGCATTCTTTCAATAATGGGATAGCATCCTCGAGCTGACCAGTTTTTGAAAGCAAAACTGAGCGAAAAACCTTAGTTCGTTCGACCATAGATTGATAACCTAATCTCTCATACATATCAAGATGCTCTTCTAATTTTGAAAAGTTGTCCGTTCGAAGGTAAGAATTACATATAGCTAAGGCAACACGCTCTTTTAACTCATTCATTGTCTCGTCTTCGGTATGACCTATCTCGCCTAACTCTAGGCATTTGTCATATTTTTTAATATTATGTGCGTGAAGCGACATCCTGTAATAAAGCATGATTTTTTCTTTTTGAGAAAGAAAATCTACATAATGAAGGCATTCTTCTCCAACTTTGAACGATTCCTCCAAACGTTTAAGGTTTTCTCTTTCAATCATGTATTTCTCATACAGCCCCTTGGCTATGTATTGAGATTCACCGTGTAATCTAGCGTACTTGATCACGGTGTTGTAAATAGTTAAGCTAACTTGACTGTTTTCAAAAGTTCCAGCAATTTCTACCAAGTTCTGCAACAACTCGTTGGTACTTTTCTTGGAGTTTTCAAGGAATTTCATTGCTATTTTTTCTATCAGTGAGAGATTCGAAAACTCAGCAACTTCTATCAAGAAGTCATGTAAAATTGCATTTCGATTCTCCGATTGAATATAATATTCGATGACTTCCTCATACGGCATTTCTAGCACATCTGTAATTGGTTTTACATGCTTCATTCTAGGACTTTTTATTTCACCCGTCTCTATTTTTGATATAGTGCCTTTAGTGACTCCAGTCATCCTACCTAATTCTGATAATCCAATCCCCTTTTCTTCTCTTTTCTTTCTTATCAACTCACCTATTGTTGTGTAAGTTAGGTTGTGACCCATGCTGATCTCCTTTCTAATCTTTACAAATTTCTTTGTACTATTTTATTAATCTTAACCTCAATTTAACATTAATGTATAATAATGTAAATATAAATAAAATTTCACAGATCGATTTGCTTTTCTTTATTGAAATCTAGTTAAATTCACTTCCTTTAATAATCAACGTAATATTCCATAGATATACCATTAAAGGCTAGATGAAAGGGAGACTTGTCTAATTAGGTCATGAATAGAAGTGATAACCACCCAACTATTAAGACTACCGTGAGCATCTTTTACTGTTTCCATCTCTATTCGTGTCTCTTTTCTAACTCCATCACTATAAATTAGTTCCATCGATACTCTATTAGAGATATTATCTAATAGTCTAATGTCTGTTAATGTTCCTCCTCTAGTTAATTGGTTAAAACAATCACTTTGTTTTGTACTCATTGATGCAGCATCAGGAAAATCAGTAATCCTAAGATTCGGATCAAATTGCTCATAAAATAACTCTTGTTCATCCATGATAGCCAATGTCCAGAAGTATATCGCTACATTACTGCTATCTTTGAAGAAGCGGGCAACTTGTTGACTGTATTTAGGGTCTCCGGTCTCAGTAGGTTGCTCAGAATCAGTGATTTGTACCACATGTATTTCATTTATTAAGCTTTTAACCTCTTTAAGATCCTCAAATGAATTATTATATTTTTGATATTCAAAGTAGAGATATACACCATAGCTACTTAAAACAATGACCAAAGATAGTATGGATGCGATCTTTGTGATTCTATACTTTTGTTCTCTGTTCATTAATACACACCTCTAATTTGGTCTTACTACAGTAAGCGGATCAATCCTTTTTCCACTAATAGTTGCACTGGAAGAATGATGTCCATTAATGATTACTTCCAAGTGAAGATGCGGTCCAGAAGAGGCACCTACTATACCATCTCCTATTTTACCGATGAATTGACCCTTTTTTACCTTATCTCCTGTCTTAACACCGTAACCATTGTACTGTAAATGGCCATATACCGAATATAGACCATTCCCATGATAAATATATATTGCTTGTGCAAATCCTTTAGGGTTTCTTGGTCCAGCATGTATAACTAAGCCATCTGCCATAGCATAAATTGGAGTGTGACCACTATGTCCATTTGAAATATCGATTCCTTTATGGAAGGTACCATTTCTAATGCCAAATCCACTACTAATCCTAGAAATTGAAGGAACTGGCCATATCTTATCTTTCATTAATAGTTCAGGTGGAAGATTATTAACAGGAGAAGTATCGATTTCTCCTACTAAATCATGATTATTAGTACCAGTAGTTGATATGGGAAGTCGATTCGTGTATTCAGGAGAATTACCATCTACCTGTGTATTATAAAGAATGTAGAATATTTTCTTATCGTTATTTCCCATCTTTAATTCCTGTAATTTCGCTAACAATCTTATGTAGTTTGAACTGTAAACTCTATTAATTTCGTTTAGATCTTCCTCCATTTCGAAAACTTTGGTTTCACCATCATCGGAAACTAACTTGTATTCAGTGGGGGTGATATCCCACTCCAACGTATAAATTCCTCTCCAGGTATCCACTGTTACAATTTTATTATGTTGAGTAGTGTCAACAACTCGTGGTTCTGTTTTTCTCGATATGTGACCACCTTTGCCATCGGGTACTTTTATGATTTTATATTGCCATTTTTGGGTTTCAAATTTTTCATATTGAAAAGATGGTTCTAAACCTGTAGATGCTTGTTTTGCCAACTTTACATATGGGACATCGCCAGATAAAAGAACAGATGAATCAACTTCAGGTTTTCCTATTTCTTTTTTTTCTTCCTCAATAGGGTCATTTTTTACTTGTAAGTATCCTTGTGCAATTGCTAGTACAGATTTCACATATTTATCACTATGATTGTAATTATATATTGCTCCATATGGATCACTTTTCACTTTGTTCTTCGACAAGTAATAGGATGCGGTAAAAACCGAATCCATCAGGTTCCAGGGATCAGCCCGACCATCTCCATCTCCATCAACGCCATAACCTGAACCGGTTTTAATGACACTTAAGCTAGTAAGATCAAGAAGCGGGTTCACATTGCCGACTCCATCAGTTGCATATTTCCAACCTACCCAAGTTGCCGGCATAAATTGCATATGTCCAATTGCTCCAGCTGAAGAAATCATCTTGTTACTAGTTGAAAACGTGGTTTCTTTATAATGTATAGCAGCTAAGATGTTCCAGGGTGTACCGTATTTCTCTTCAGCTGCTTTATAGATAGGGATAAATTTTGGAGGGATTTTTCCCCCAATCATTTCTGGTATTACTTCATCAACAACAGTAGAATTTTTACTTAATTGAGATATTTGAACAATGGCACCTATTAACCCTGTGGGGACTTTCCATTCAAGTTGTTCTTCTTTTGATTTATCAATAGTCAGTTGGGTTACTTGTTCAAAATCAACCTTTATGGTGTCAACATCACCTTTACCATCAAAGTTAATATCCCAAACA
Source organism: Brevibacillus halotolerans (assembly GCF_026891775.1). Lineage (NCBI taxonomy): Bacteria > Bacillati > Bacillota > Bacilli > Caryophanales > Paenibacillaceae > Brevibacillus > Brevibacillus halotolerans. The sequence goes on along the minus strand of NZ_JAPTNK010000009.1, from coordinate 145,974 downwards.
AGAAATGCCACAATGATGATAATAATGCCGAGACAGACGGCAGCAAACCCAAATATTCCGAGAAAACCAACGATAGAGCCAATTATTTTTACTAGAACATTAACAAGCATTTTCATAACTGCCTTAAAAAAGTTTGCAATAGCTTGCTTTGCAAACTTTTTAAGACTTGCTTTAAAAACTTGTTTATTAATTTGATTTTTAATCATTTTTTCAAGTTGTTTTTGTGCCTGTCTTCTAGCTACGTTTTGTGATATGCGTTTTATTCTTTCTTGTTGTTCATACATACCTGAGGAACTGGTTTGTCTTTTAAGTTCTTGACTCATCAATGACCTCCCTATACAATCCCTTGTTTAAAACGATTGCTTTGGAAGTATTTTTCAGAGCCGTCATTTCTATTTTCAAAATAATCATAAGGATTTGCATTGTAGTTTTTTGATACTTTCATTTTCCCCTGTTGCGAATCTTCATGATAAAAGTCTTTATTTTGGTCGTATGGACTATTACCATCTAATATTCTTCCTTGGGTGATAAAGAGATCCTTGTAAACTATTTTATTAGTATCTAGAGTGGCATCACCACCGCGAAAATTGGAGATTCTTTGCTGTTTATATGAACCATCATTTTGTTTGACATCACCAGTTAAACAAGAAAAGTTTCTGGTTATGTTTAAACGAATATTTTTTACATTATTAGCCTCAACTTGTTTATTTAAATCAGTAAATTCCCAGCCTTTGTCTTGTATTTTCCTATTAAGACCACTCATATTCCCTAAAGACTGTGAAATTTTCTGCCCCAACTCTACTCCGCTTTCACCTAGTAAGATTCCACCAGCGAAACCAGCATTTTCGAGCTGCTTTCTTTGATAGTTTGCTAAACCACCATTCTGTTCAATCTTCTCATTAGTCATAAGATTTACTTCTTGTTGAGCCGATTTATATGTCTCAGAAAAAACGGAAGGAACACTCCCTAATGACACACCATTTTTTGCTCCTTTATAAGCTGCTGATCCTACTCGACCTAATTGACTTAAGGAGGAGGGAACTATTCCTTTGGCCACTCCTTTACCTGCTGCATACATTCTACCAGCGGTATATTTCATTCCTTTGTACTTTGAAAAGTCTGTATTACCATCATTGGTTCCAATTTGTTGTATTTGATTTAATCCTAGATTTTTATCCAAGTTATCCAATTCGGAGTTAATATTGTTTACCATTCGATTTGCAGAATTTTTTGTGCTGGAGCCGATTGCATACAGACTTCTGCCGGCTAAACCTGCTGAAGCGGAGCCAATATTTCCACCTGTTATTCCACCGGAGATGACACCACCTGGTCCAAAAGGTATACCCATTGCTGAACCCATTAATGTACCTAATGGCTTACCAATTCTGTTTCCGATAAAGGTCCCTGTCTTTAACATTCTTTGTGTAGAAGTACTCGTAGGATTGGCTGGAAGAGAAGACCCCTGATTTTCTTGATTTAAACTTCCTACCCTATTGGAATTCCCAAGATATTTTCGTTGTAAATTATCAAAAGGAGAATCTTTACCCATAGCACTTTTGGTAGCTGAAAATACAGAAGCTAAGGAAGCACCACCTGTCATCATCATCATCGTTGCTGTTCGTCCAGTTAAAGTTGCTTGAAGACCAAATAGGCCTTTTATTCCTTCAGCTAAAGGGATGAAAGAACCCAACATAACGATTTTTACCAACCAGTTGTCAGTCACACTATCATCTAAGTTAAGAAACATCCAGAAAATCGATGCGTGTATAGCTTGAACTATAATAGTAGATACAAATTCTTTAAACCAGGTAAATGTTACTTGTCTCAAAGGAGCAAATAGAAACATGGTGATAAAGACTGGTCCAAACAGTATTAGTAAAAGTGCTGTAAATTTCCGCATTAGATAATAAATATTAGCCCATATGCTTAACCCTAAATAAACACACCAAATGAGTAACCATCCCAATCCTTTCTCTTGCAAGTTATCTATCGATAGGTTTCCGTTTGTTATGCTTAATTGTATTAATTGCACAAGAAACCGATTAACAGAGAAGACTAAACTATAAATGACATTTAAATTATGTAACAATAACGCTACTAAGAGGAATGATCCAGTCATTTCTAATAAACTTGTCCGAGTAGCAGGGTTAATCCCAGATTTTGAAATGCTCACAGAGATATACATAAGTCCAATAAGGAGGACGTAGTAAGCAACTTGAATAAATATGCGTACACCTTTAACAGCTAAATTGTTCCACTCGGCTTTTGTGAATGTTAACCACAATAATTCCGATCCGTCTGTATCGAGGCCAAAGACTAAATCACCCACCGTTTTAACTCCTTCTGTAAACGGAGAAATAATTGCTTTTATTAAATCGGCAAAGATTCCGAATATAACGTCTGGTAGAGAACTTATCCAATCCATTTCCTCACTCCTTGTTCATTTATTGAAGACTTTTACTTGATAGGCGAGGAATTTTCATCTTCTTCGATGTGTCTTATAAGTTTGTCTAGCTCTTCAGAATGGATTTGTATATTATTAGCTGCTTCTTTTTCGCGTAATTTTCTCTCTAATTCTTTCTTCTTCTTAAAATTGGATTCAAACAGTACTTTTTCATACTCAAAAGGATCTGTACGGATATGAATACTCTCATTCTTAATTTTAAATAACCCCTCGCCTTTTTTAGGATTACCAACCAAAATACTCATCTCTCCATCAGAAAGGTTGAAGGTTTTTTTTATTAGTTCATAACTGGAGCTATCTTGTCCTAATAGAAATTTCATGGTTGTGTTTCTTACAACACCAGCAGCTTGTTTATTTTCTAAAATCCTCTCAGCATCTTGACTGGCAATTACAAAGGAAGTGTTTCTTTTCCTACATCTTCGTCCCATTACTTCTGCAAAGGAAACCGTCTCAGGCTGATCTACCATTTGCCAAAACTCATCGGCAACAACAATTTTAAATAAATCTGAGTTCCTTTCACTTTTAACAAATTTTTGCCATATCCAGTTAAGGCACACATGATAACTTGCTTTTCTCAATACACTTCCAATCTCAAATTCAGATAGATCAAATGAAACTATTTTTGCGTTATCAATATCTGTAGAAATACCTTCACCAAAATACGTTTGACCATCAAAAAAACCACGGGTTCCATCTCTAAGCCATGTTTTAATGGCAGCTAGAAGTCGTTCTACTTTAGGTTCTTTTATTAGATGTTCACCGTTACTGCCATAGTAATAGCCATATTTTTTATTTAACTGATGGTAAATATCTGAAAGAGTTATTTCTGGTTTCATCACTAAGTCATGATAAATCTCTCCATCTCTTTCTACAGCTTGTTCTTGGTATAGCGACATGGGGGAAGAATTGATGCCTGCATGTTTAAAGCAATCTCGAATTGCCTCCATGACATATCCTTCCTCATAGATATCTAATACACTATTTCTACTTTTCATACCTTGAACTAGAACATTAATGAAAGCGGTTATTTCGTTTATTTTCTCCTTTATTGGTACAAAACGTATGTATTCTTTTCCATCCTTCTCTAGGATTTCACGTCCATCTTCCACAAACTTAAGTTCTTCATCATCTTCGTCTAGTTCTATTTCGGTTATGGAAAGAGCACAAGGATTTATTACAGCGGGATAATCAGACCCGAGTTTTATGTATAGACCGCCTATTCTTTTTACAAACTTTTTAGTTTCTCCCTCGGGATCGATGCAAACCGTATGGCAGCCTTTGAGCAAATTTCGTCCTATCAATGTTTGAATGAAGAAGGTTTTTCCCGTGCCTGACTCGCCACAAACAAAAACATTATAGTTGTTATTATCCTCTGCAAATAGATTAAGAAACACAAGATTGCCGGTCGTCTGATTCACAGCAAATGGGACTCCTCCTTTATACTTCATCTCTCCTGAAGCAAAAGGAAAGAGGGTTGTAAGAGACCTTCTATCTAGATTTCTTGTTGTGTCAGTTAATTCATTTTTCCCTCTTGGAAGTGTGGATAGATAACCGGAATCGATCCTCTCGTATGCTGTTCTTAAATGTATCCCTGCCCCTCCTAAATCGTCTTCTAAAAAGTTAGATAATTGGTCTAACATCTCCATATTTTCAGCATAAACACAAGCTTGGACACTGCAATGAAACAGATCGTTTTCTCCCATTGAAATATCTTCTAGTAAAGCATCAGTATCTTGAATTTTAGTTCCAATGTCATGTAACTGGTCTATGTTACCTCTCTTATTTTCTTGATTATAATTTGACCTTAACATGGTCATCATTCGTTGAAGACTTTGAATGGCATGACGTGGAAGAATTTTATCATTGTAAATAGTGACGTCTACTTCTCCAAGTCCCAGAAATTTAGAAATCCAGTCAGTACCTAATTTACGTGGCCATCCCGCTCTTGTTACGTATATAGGACGAAAAGGCCTTCTATCTGTCAATGAATCTGTTAGCCATCCATGATTCTGTGGTCGTACGTCTATTCCATCTGGGGATAATATATCCCAAATATCCCCTTTTCCTTTATCAAATTTTTTAGTAGGGTCAATAGAATCTATTACGTTTATATCAGTAGCTTCTTGAGTCGATTTCAGTAATTTATTTTTTTTAAAACGTATCCAGTTCATGTTTTTCTCCTTTATACAGCTTGGCCTACACACTCTTCTGCTTCTTTCTCTTCTTTAATTTCCTGTAGTACCTTTTGTATTCGAATAGAGTCTTGTGGTGAAGTACAATAAAGAGCCAACATCTCGTTTAGCTTAACGTCTTCAAATCTAGCCTTAGAAGCACGTTTTCTATTGAGAGAGTAATAAAGCATTTCAGCTAACATCTCAGTGGAACAAATTTCTGATTCAACTCCACACCCTTCTAAATAATTTTGAGTTGAAGTTACTCGTCTATACAATTCTCTAAAAGCCCTTTCTTGATTGTTAATTTTTTTTCCACTCAATTTTTGTATTTTGTACGGAAAGAGTATATAGCGGACGATCTCAAAGCGTGGCTGCATTAAGAGCCAAGAATTCATATATTCTAAAGTCATATAGCAATACTGTTTTGAGATTTCATTGAGGTTTTTATCCTTTTCAATGTTAGCTGTATACTCGTCTACTTGATGCTTTAAATCTAAATATCTACTTTGTAAATGCCAAACAGTGGGATAATCTTTACTTACCAGCCACTGTTCAAAACGAGTATCGATCCCTTCTTGTTCAAGATTGTTTCGTAGGTCATAATTAACGGTCCCACATTTCAAGGCCATGACATATTCATTTTTGTTAAGTTGAATCATGTCCATTTTGATATCATGTATACCAATAAAATTCCGAACCGTTTTTTTGTTTATGTTTCTAACGCTTTCTTTTTCCTCCTTTTTCCCATTTGTAGAAAAAGGAATTATTTTTTCTTGTCTATGAACTTTCCATGCAATCCAGGCACAAGCACAAATTAATATGAAAAATAGTATATTTACCATTCGATTTTCCTTTCGGATTTATAGGTCACTACCATGGCGGAAAATTTTGTTCTCTCTATTTAAGTTGTATACGATTTTAATAAATAGATATTTGTCCCAAAACATATCGTCCTCTTCTTTTTTCCAAAATCCTAAAAAGAAGACAATTCCCCCTATAATGCTGATGATTATACTGATGATCACCATGTTATAAAGGTCCAAAAGACTTCCATCTCCTACAATAATCCCTATTAGGTTGTATGCAATGGAACCACCGGATATAAGATAAATTAGCTGCCGTATGGAACAATAGCCTAGGATAACTTTTTGTTCACTAACAAGATCCACAGGAACAACTGCTCTTCTCAAATTTGAAACCCCATTTCATTAGAAAGCTATCCCCTTTAAAGGAGATAGCAAGGAGGAAAGTTTATTATAATTTTTGACCAAACTGTTGTGTCCATTTTGCGAGGGCACCTGTTTTATATAAAACCCAAGAACCTAAAAGAGCCATACCAAGTGCAACAAATCCTCCTGTTCTTCTATTTGGATTATTACCAGCAGTTGATAACATTAAAGATGCAACTATTAGAGATGCTAGGGTACCAAAACCACAAAGATAATATATGAGGTTAATAATACTATTTGCATCTTTATAAATTTGTTTTTCATCTACTGTTTGACTTTGATTTACGATATCAACTTCTTTTAAAGGATTATTCGTATTAGCAAAGGTATACGAAGGGGTAAAAGTCATATTTAGAACCATGCATAATGCTAAAATTTTTGCTAAAATACCTTTCAATTTCAAAAAATGAACCTCCCTTAGTTTTTCGAAGAGAAAACAAAAAAAGGCACACTTACTCTATTGATCAGTAAGTGTGCCTTTGGGTTTTCCATTCGGCTAATATGTTTTTTTATATATTATCATAGTTAAGAAAAAACTAGCAATGATTATTTGTTAATGCAACTTACAATTGTACTCATAAAGAATTACATTGTCTATGGTTTCTAAACTGTATAATTCATCCTCTATTAAATCCTTCTCTATAGTAAAAAAATATGTATTTCGATAAACTTCTGGAATTGAATTTAATTCAACCGTTTTTTCTTCAGCTTTAATTATTTCATAGTACTTCATTGTTTGATTGATTTCGTTAACATAATAAATTGTTGTGTAAACCATGTATTCTCTACCAGACAATTGTCGATAGGAAGCAGAAATTTTTAATCTTTTATTCAAATACACCATCTCCTTAATGTGATAACAACAAAAGGAAACGATTACTTACACTTGTTGTGTAGGCAATCGTTTCCTCCCTAAAGATAATGTATCAAACATATAAAATTTTGTCGTTTAAGTTCTTAATCTATGTTATACAGCTTTTTTAATATCAAGAATTTCAAACTTGTCTGAGTGAGTAATATAACCATTTTGTTTTAAGATGCTGAGTTCTTTCTTTAATAAGTCTTTTTCTAAACGTGTTCTTTGTTTAATGTATTTAAAACTAGGATATTTATCATATTTATTTTGAAATTTTTGAATGACATCCATTATTTTTATTCTATTTTTAGTGAGACGTTCTATTGGCAAGACTGTTATATCAAAGAAATTTTTAATCATATGCATTTCAAGGGTTGTAAGGTCCCATACCTCAGATAATTCTTCTTCTGTTCGATATTTTAAAGCTATTTTTAAAAAAGATCTAGTTAAATATAGTTCGGATTTAAGACTCTTAACCACAATACATTCTCGTGATCTAACTTCGCAAAATAAGGATAGTTGTAACAACATAGATGATCTCTCCTTCACAAGTTTATGCCCGTAAACTTATCCTTATTTTAGCAAGGAGAAGCTGTTAGGTCAATATGTTGTATTAATTATCGAATGATATCATAAATATAGTAGTTTAGTTCATCAACTAGTTTCTTATAGAATCTGATTTTCCTAACACCACCTATTTTAAATAAAAAACAGCGCTTAAACCTCAGCGCTGAATGTGACTGATATATTAAATACTAGTGCAACACGACCCCTTTTTATTTTCCAGAGTATTAAATAATTCAATAGTTTTTGATTCGATATATGTTCCTTTACTAAGGCATAATTTCGAGTTGAAATTAACGTAATGCCAATATATTGTTCTTGTATGGAATAAATTATTTATAAATGAATTAGCGATTTGCGCTGCAAATTTATTAGTATTACACCTTTGGGGATGATTAACTATTAGATCCCCGCAGCTTTCACCCGGAAAAATCGTATTATTATCTCTCATTATATTTTCATAAACTCTCGTAACTGGTTTTAATACAACACGACCTTTCCATTTTAAACCCGCGACGACTTGCCCGGAAAAACCTGAGCGATTTTGATCTTCTATAGACAGTGTTTCATCAACCCCTTCAATCCCCGCGTCAAGATAAATTAAAGATTCTAAGTAAGGCGAGTAAAAGAAATCATCAAAAAGTTGTCTTGATCGGTTGTAGGGTAAGCACCCGGCGCCTTATCATCTTTCGATGACAGGTTTCCAAGCACTCCCCCCCGAACCGTACGTACACCTTTCAGCGTATACGGCTCTCTAGATAAATCATTCGTCTTGAATTAGTCAAGTCTTCCTGCATGGAGATCAACGTGCCACCTTTTGCAAAGTACCATCGTCTTTCTTACCCTTGCAATCATGATTTTTTCCCATAGTCTTTTCCCTTTTAGTTCTTTCAGCTTCCGAACATGATGTACCTCAAACTGTCCTTCCTCTGTACCACACCACTCGCATTTGTTTGCTAGAATTCTATCTTCTAGTGAGGTCCCAGTGAAATAGGTCATCCAATTAGGGATGAAGTCTATTTGCTCGTTTGTATTGGGGACATCAACCCTCTCAAACGGTCCTTTAAACAAATATGCAATCTTCATGTTTCCTTTTTTATTCCGATACTCCACGCCCAGTTTTCCGTCGAAGGTATGACTGTCTCGAATTTTCTTCGAGGTAGTTTTTCCCTTGTTGGCTAGGGTTTTCTGGAAGCTTTGATGGATAAGGAAATAAGGATTGTGGAATCTGAAAATGTTATTAGCAAGCTTGTAATATTCATAGAAACCTTTTATTTGAGAGTTGTATGTTCTCAGTATCTCTAATTTGGAGTAATTGAGGTATTTTTTTACATGCGTTGCTTTCCAGGTTCCATCCTCTTTGATCTTCATGAAGCAGTTCCTTAACATGAAGTCTCTTATTCTGTCGTGGGGCATAGCAAGCAGTACGTTTCCGCTAAGCTGTCTAACTTTTCCTTTGGCAGTGTTGAGAACTTCTTGGCTGTGATTGATTTTGATGTCATAGCCTAGGAATCTGATCGGTTTTGTGTTGTGTGTGATAAGAGTTTTTTCTTCACTAAGTTCAAGTTTGAGTCCGTTTTGAAGAAAGTTTTTGATCTGTTCTTTGATTACTATCGCATCTTCTTTGCTCCCAATAACGCTGATTAGGAAATCATCGGCATACCTAAAGTATTTGAGTCTTTTGAAAGAGTCGTCCATATCATCCTTGGAGGATATGGAACGGTATTCTTTTTCTAATGCTTTGATTTCTTTCAACAACTGTTCTCTCCGAGATGGATCATCGCTTTCTTTGTACTTCTTCCTTCGCTGCCCAGCTTTGCTGGTTGCATTCATATAGGCTCGGCTGTAGCCCCTTTCTTTGCCTTTGTTGAAGGTTTCGATAAGGTTTTCCATGAACCTATCAAATTCGTTAAGATATATGTTTGAGAGAATTGGACTTAAAACGCCCCCTTGTGGTGTTCCACTATAGGTGTTTTCAAATTTCCAGTCTTCCATATATCCGGCATTGAGGAATTTACGAATTAGGTTGAGGAACCTCTCATCCTTAATTCGCTTGCGAAGAATACTTATCATGATCTCGTGATTAATTTTGTCGAAGAAGCCTTTAATATCGCCTTCAATCCACCATTTTGTGCTCTTTCCCAGTGTTTTGATCTGGGCTAAGCAAGTATGACAGCTCCTATTAGGTCTATACGCATGAGAGAAATCTGAAAATGTATCTTCATAGATCGCCTCAAGAATGACCCTAATAAGGTCTTGTACAACTTTATCATCAAAAGTTGGAATTCCTAGGGGCCTCTTTTTGTCAGAGTTCCGTTTCGGAATATAGATTCTTCGGACTGGTGCTGGTTGATAGCTTTCGTCGCGGAGTTTGGCGATCACTTTCATGATCCTCTCGGTTCCGAAGCCATCAATCGTGTTGCCATCGGTTCCAGCAGTCATATTTCCAGTGTTGGGAGCAAGTTTGGTATACGCCCTTAGATGAAAATTGGGGTTATACAGCATTCTGTACAGATCTTTAAAGACATAATCTTTGTTGCTCGACTTTGATTTCAAGACGCTTAGTAAAGTAGATGGTCCTTGCATGGTCTTTCACCAAAACCTTTCTGCTTTAATTAAGCGATATTATCCTGCTTTCCTTCGCCATGTGCTAGGCTTTCCCCAGCTCGGACTACTACGAAAGCTCCGTTACCATATTGGATATTCAGATTCTACAATCATAGCCCGTATAGGCGTTCCAACTTAGGTAATCCCCATTTAAACATGAAATGATAATAGCCGAGGTTGGTTAGGTTCCCATTTCGTTCAGTTTAGTTGCTTATTGCAACCGGCAAGACCTAGGAATGACTGATTATAGGGACAACAAACCTATGACCACCTGGTCTACCTGCCCACTTTCCCACGGTTACGAGCAGGGAGATGGTTCTACCCGCCTTAGAACTTGGGTTTAAGCAATCCAGCTTTAACCATACAACCTCTTTTCCCCCTCAGTTAAGCGCACCCATGCGTGGTTCATGAAAAGTGCCTCACCTTTACACCATGCTACACTCCCCGTCCGGTTTCCCTTTCGGATAAGGTGTTAGAAGATAGGAGTCATTGTCCTAGCGTTTTAAACGCAATCACTTCATGCCCTTATGGGCGCACGTTATCGACCATGCTAACTAAAATAGGTATCTCAAATGTCACATTTACATTCGCAAACAGTTTTTGTAACATTTCAATGTCTCTGCAATACTGAACTACTCTCTTAATATTTAAATCGTATGCTTCCCCGTATCGTTCCGCTAAACAAACAACTTTTGGCTCACCAATATCATCACTAGTAAAAACTTGGTTACCTATATTTTTTTGTTCAACTATATCTGCATCAACTATTGTTATATCGACGGATAAGTCATCTTTAACGTTTAAGTAACTACGAACATCCTGACACATGTTTCTAAAAAAATGTGAACCATTCCCACCAGCTCCTATACAAACGATTCTATATTTGACTTTATCTGAATTAGTAAGACAAATAAACTTTGACATGTTAAAATCCTCCTTGTAAAAAGGAGCAGGCTTTCACCCACTCCCTTATTTATTCAGTTGTTACTTTATTAGTCCATTCTGTTGGAAATGAAGGGATACTACTCCTTTGATCAAATTCAAATAAATCATTTATATTCACTTTGATAAAGGATCCTGACTTTCCAGCGCGGAAATTAATACCTAGTATTTCAGAATTTAACGTGCCAATAACTCCATATATTAAAAACGCTTGCTCATCTAAATCATCTGTTTCGGAGAATTCAGCTTTCATATAATGGTGACTATGAATATGCATAACCAAGATATGATCTTTGAAGTCTTGAAATGTACTGTCATAAACAATACTTGAAATAGATACCTTTTGCTGCGGAACCTTTATAAAGTACTCGTTATTTTTTTGGTCAAAATATAACTCTACCATTACTTCATATGGTCCTCCGGGTTTCTCACAATAGTATCTAAAAAAGTTGATAATTTGGTTTAATAGTACACCGGGCACTTTTGGTAGATGGAATACAAAACTCGATTCTATTTTATCTAACTCTTTTATGTGCGAAACAGGAGTTGTTATAGTACCCATTCTATTTCCATATTGTTCGTATATTAATCCATTCTGTGAAGCAAAGAGATTTATTTTTTTTCGTTTGTTAATATCAACTGCTTCAAACTCTTTTTTTCTCCAAAAAAATTGTTTAAATCCAGTACGTATTGAGCCTTTTGATTCTCCCCTTATTATAGGAAAAAGCATTTTCCTTTCTTCATCTATTTTCCAATGTGTTCTTGATTTCGAGAACTCTGCAAATTCTAACTCCATCTGTTCTCGAATTTGTTCTAATGTCAAACCAGATTCTGGGATCATATCATTGAAGAATTCAGCCACATTAAAGGTTTGAGTTGCATATGCTATTTTCCAACCGGTTTCTTTTATAAGAAAATTTTTGTGTTTTTCTTTAATGGTTGAACCTTTTTTCTTACTCTCCTTTTCTATGACACTCTTTGAAACGTTATTATTACCAGCTTCACAACAATCAGAAGTTGTATTATCAAATAATAAATCAGCCATACTTACTTGGTTTTTGTTGATACTCATATTCATTCCCCTTTTTTATAAAATGTCCTTAACTAGTATCCCAGTGAATACTAGCTCTTCGTCGTTAAAGTCATTCTCAGAAAGTGAAGCAAATTTATCCCTTACGTTACTTCCTTGATACCCATGGTTATTTGACGGGGATGTTAAAAAAACATGAGGCAATGTTGAAAGTTGAAATAATTTTTTTATTTTGTGATGCCTTAACTCCGGCCAGCAGGCTTTATGGTTCTCAAAAACATTTGTAAAAGGATATCTATATAACCTTGTTCGCTCTCTAATAATTGAATCTTTCACGGCATATATTGAGCAGCTTTCGATAAATTCATCTTTTATTCGAAAAACAAATATCATTTTCGGATGACCTACAGATTTGATTACGGAGTCATAGTAAGTAACGTTCCAACGTTGTTTATCAACTTCAATAATTATTTCCCTTAAACCCCCAGTGAGTTCTCGATAGCCAATGCAATTTTTAGGCAAAATTGGTGTACTTACTAAAGTTCTTCTTTCTTTTGCTAATAAATCCATCACTTCGTCTATCCATTCTTTTTTTGAATGCATAGCAAGTTTAAAAAACATACTATGCAACAACTCTTCCTCCGTTTCTTGCTCAATTCTTTTAGATAATTGTTCCAATGTGGAAGAAACAAGATCATGATTCAAAGTTGTTAGAATATCAGCCTTATTAAGTAAAGTTAGTAATAGTTTCTCAATAACGCTTGAATCATTAATGTCTTGTACTCTTGACAATATGCTTTTCAAAAAAATGTTCAAATTTGATTCACTAATCTGTTGTATATTGACGTTTCGACAAAACACAAGAAAAAGTTCCATTTGTTTTTTTATGTGTACATCATTTTCAATATCAATTGAATTCAATACTGAATCCAGAAATAAAACCAATAAATCTGGACCAGAATTAGCAATCATTTGTTTTTGGATATTCTCGAAATGCCCTTTATCTTTAAAAATAATTTTATATAGAGTTCTATATTCTATTAGATCAAAAAGCCCTTCTACTAAATCTTCTACATCTATTTTTGAAGAATATATACACAAACCATTCTCCCATTTTTCAATAGTGGGTAATTCTGTATAACTATTTGTATTAAAGGAGATTTTTGTAATAGGTTTATTTTGTACGTCCATCGTCTTTTATTTCCTCCTGGTTTGCTTCAGAGAAATTTAGAATAAGTCGATGTATCTCGATCATTTTTTTAAAATAACCAGAAAAAAATACCCAGTACCCCTCCCCTTCTAATATAAGCATCGTATCCTTTATATGGCCTAACATTACATAGTCAAGAAATCTATCACAATCATTCATAGTTTCTAGTTCTAAATTTATTTGTGCATATAACAAATTAACTTTCTCAGATCGGCCTGTTGTGTTCATGTCTTCAGAACCTAAAATGTCTAGTGGGATTTTGATTATTATTTTTATTTCACCCTCAATTTGTACTTGAACTGGAACAGAAAATAATCTTTCTAAGCATGAAACAAAAAAAGAACAATCTAAATATTGTTCTCCGATGTAATGTATTTCTTTTTCTAAAGGTTTCCCATAATCATATAATAATTTAGCCATCAAAAGGTTATCCGCAGTAAACTGATACTCATATAATTGAGTAACACTGACAAACACAACTTTACTCATTTTTTCACATCCTTAAATAAATTTTTTTCGTCTTTTTTTTGCGGGTTTTAATGAATTAATCAAATTAAAAACCCCTGCCAATTTGTTGATTTCTGTAAGTATATTGAAATCATTAATGTCTTGATATTCTTCGTCTATAGTTTCATCACTCTCATAGTACATAAGATGCTCAATTACATCATTCACATCATCTTGTGTAAAAAGACTCATATCAATATTTGTTATTTGATAATTGTCGGAATAACAAATTAAATCAATGACAAGAAGGTGTCTTTCTTTTTCTTTCAATCTTTCTTGTTGGTTACTCAAAAGTAAACTTCTCCCCTTTACCTCGTATTCTTTCGAAGATAAAAAAAGATCATCCTATTGAAAGAATAACGAAACAAGTCGCTTTCTTCCAAAGAAGATGATCTTTTAATGAAAACACTCAGCTTATAAGCTGGCATAATAAAATCTAAAATGTTTAGACGTCATTATACTATCAATTATTACGAATGAAAAGTGGTTTTATCTATCTAATTTTTATTGCTCTTTGTTACCTTCTGGTAAGTCATATTTAAATTCTTTCATTTTCTCTTCAACATACTTTTGAATGTAGACCTCTTTTTGCTCGTTTGTACTAAAGAGATTTTTCAATTTCCCTCTACGATCCCATTCAATCATAGCTTCTAATCTAAACTTCTCCCTCTTTCTTAACCGCTGATTCATTTCCTCGTCAATATTTCTAAGCTGATGCTTTATTTGATCTTCTGCTGCATCCAAATTTGTTTGTATAGTAGTAAGATCGTTTTGCATTTCTAATCGATTAGCTTCTAATTTCCGTTCCATTGTATCTTTTGATTGATGTATATCCGATTGTAGATCGCTAATGTTTTCTTGTACTTCCTGCTGAGCTTGCTGCACGTTTTCTGCAATTAATGTAATGGATTCTTTTATTTGTTCCATTTCAGCGAGTTTATCTTCATATTCATTAATTCTCTTTTCCGTAACCAGCGCGTAGTTAATAATTAGATCTCTTAATTCGGAATTGGAAATCCCTTGTGCGTTTCCACTTACAATAAGTGATACTACATTTTCTGTAGTTATTTTAGAAGGCTCGTAAAGGATCCCCGTAGCATAAATTTGAATCTGCTTTTGTGAAAATCCATTAACATACCTTAGTATTGAGACAATTTTGGCTCTAAGTATCCCGAAAACATCCCAAGTCCAGTTCTTACCGGTTCTTTCTATCTGTAAGTAAGCTAATAAATTATCATCTCTACCTTCAAACAACCACCATCTTATTCGATTATCATCAACATAATACTTTCCATTAGTTGGATTATACAAATAACTGTAGTTCTGGAGAATAGCTGCTACTTCAGATGTCGTATACCTTTTCTTCGGATTTAATCCCAATATATCATTCGATATTATTTCTTCTTCAAAATCTTTAACATATCTATACAAGGGATCTTTTTCAAGTGTTTCAATTAAAGTATTTTTCCATTGTATTTTTTCGTTTTCATCTATCTCAAAATTTCTGTCTATTTCACTACTCATAAATACCACCGCCCTATTCTTTCTATAATTAATTTTACCAATAGCTACGGATGCTTTCAATCATAGATAAAAAAATCTACATCTACGGTGGTATTTGTATTCATTGTCTAATCGTAGATAGTACTTTCTATAGAAATCAATAATAAATCTCAACTAGTTGATAATCTAGTTTAAACTGGTTGATAAACTAGTTGAGATTGCGCAAATCAACAAATAGCTGCATAGATATACTATATCGTAGATGTAGATTGATTATATTCAATCGTAGACAACGTTTAACATGTGCAATTGAACATAGATTAGAAAAAGAAATGAATAATTACTAAATAGGTTATCTAATTTTATTTATAGTATATAAAAATATAGTTAAATCAAATGTAGACTATGATAAACAGACATAATTAAACATAGAATAGATGATGAAATTTATAATTTCACAATAGATGATACGGTTTTATGTTTTAATCTATAAATATATAATCAAATCAAATGTAGGCAATGATATCTATGGAAATTTAGATTAAGAATCAAAGTAAAATATTGGTTATCTTGGAATTAGATAAGGATATAAAACAGAGGGGAGAGCCATTGATAGAAGATTTGAAGAAGAGAGGAACAGTTACATTGCTTGTTTCTTAATCAAGAGACAAACAATGTAAAAAACTAGTTAATTATTATAGAAGTGAAGTCACAGGACATTTGTGTTTTATTTCATGTGTTCAAATAGCCGCATCGATTCAGTTCAGTATCCAGAATAATGTTCAATTAGTTTAGGGGAATATTTCAAAGCTCATTCAGGAGAAAAATATTCTTTGAAAGCTTCGGCAGGGGTTAAATGGAAAAGATTACGAAGTGATAAATAGTGGTATTTATCAAATATGAAAGAGGGGTGAAAGAAAGATAAAAAATAATTCTGATTATTCGAAAAGGGTGACAAATTTATATTGATTTATGAGGTTTTTACATATCTAATAGATGAAGATATCTATTTCGTGATTAGAAAAGAGGGGATAGTTAGTAATAATGAGATGGCGGAAAAGAGAATTGAGAGATATAATTGATTTCGTTTATACATGTAAAACTCGATTTTTTGGGCGGAGGGCAAGACAAGTACATAAGAGGAAAGACCAACAACGTAGACGTAAATTAGGCATTACTAAAGTTATTAGCCATGGGTCACAAAAGGTAAAATGTAAATTAGTGTCTTTGCGAATTTAGTAGTCTAAAATTTAAAAAGGCTCTTTTCTTATTCAGATAAACGGGATCATTAGTTGAACAAGCTAATCAAAAAAAGTCGATTCCTTTGACTTCTTTTGATTGGAATTCGTTTAGTGAACAAAATTTCTGAAGGGGGGACATCTATAGGGCATTGTATTGGGATACACCGATGAGGCAGCCTTGAGCTAGGAGAACTACCGATAACAAACAATACTTGCGATTCCAAAAAACGACTGATAAAGAAGGGGAAGAGCTTACTCTTTTTATGGATGGAAGTCTTTAATATAAGGATTAGAACTGATCGAGATAGATAACCGTCGTCGAGAGATGAATCGGGGAGTAAATACTTATGTCATAGAAAATATATTATCTACAATAAAAGATAATAAGGCTTTTACTTTGAATAAATTCATACAAAGTAGAAGCCTTATTTTTTGGTATCTTTAGAAGTTATATTTTCATTGAATCAAGTAAAGCAAAAAGTTCATCTTCGACAGAACTTGGACCTTTTTTATCTGGTTCTTTGGAATCCACGGTTTTGATCTCAGTTGAAATATTATTAGTAGGGGGGGCAGGAATGGATTGGTTTATCTGGGTGTCTAAAGTAAATAATGGTGTTGAACCCATTCCGAGTATCATTTTTATAAGGTTTTTAAGAATTGTTTGTCCTTGATCACTTTTAAGCAAAGCAATTTGCTCAGGGGTAAAATCTTCTCCAGGAATAATAATGCTCGTACTGTTTGTAGCAAGGTTTTTCAGACCTTCTTCAATTAATTGCTCTGTTAAAGCATTCCGGCTTACTCTTAAACCAGAATTAAATTTATCCTGTAGTATTTTGTTAAATTCCTCAACCCATCCAGCGTTCTTAGATGGAGTAAAGGTTTTTCCTCTACCAGGTTCATAACCTTCTTGACCATATACTGCCATTAAATTCCCTCCAGGAAAAAGGGTTAAAGCCAAGAGATATGAAGCTCTTGGCCATACATATAAATTAACCTACCTTATGCTTTCTCATTTGTTCTGCATAATTAGCAATGAGGTAAGCGATGGAAGTAGTGTAAGCTGCGTTTTCTAGATCATCAGGAAATTCAAACCGATCTTTATAATTTCTAAGTACCAAGTAACCAAACAATAGCCCGCCACCAACAATAAATAGCTGATCACAATTGGTTCTAGCATAAAACTTGTTTAATTCAGTAATAGCATTCTCGGTATACTTTTCAATCCATTTAACCACGATGCTAGTTACATTGACATTCTTTACCCATGCCCAATCTACACTGAAGGTAGGATCGTATTCTTTCCCTTTTTTATCGAGCTCAATCATTGTTGAGACTTCAGGCTCAATTACTTTTTCTACAAAGATATCTCTCGAATTATAAGGACTAGCGGTTTGACTATCGACTTCATCAAAGGAGTTTCTTACTTCTTCAAATTCATCAAGTTTAGTTATTTCCCTAATCATTTCATCAATATACATATTAGTACCTAGATTGAGGTTATAGCTAAGCTCTTTGTTTAATCCGTTTTCATCAAATAGCGCTAGATCCATTGTTCCAGCTCCTAAATCAGCAATCCCATATTTCCCCCTAATTTTATCTGATAAAGAAGTGGCTGTTAACTTATTTCCTTTTATTCGGAATCGGAGCGCTAACGCGGTATGAACTCCTTCAACCAAAGCTAACGATTCTTCTTCTGAAATTGTAAGCTTAACATTGTGGCCTTCCAAAGGACCATCTAAAAATTCAATTTCATGCTGCCCAGCATATAAACGTAAAAACTTTTCTTCGCCTATTTCTTTATATTCATTTATAGGTAGGCCAGTTGAAACTGAATATGTTATTTCATCTCGTTCTTTTAAGATTGCAATGTAAGCTAAAGAAGTCAATGTTGTAACAATATGTAACTCGTTATTATATTTTTTATCAGCATCACCTTTGGATTCTAACATTTCTTTTTTTCCTTTAGCAGCTTCACCTACATAGTAGAAGGCGATTTTTTTGTTAGCTGGTAGGGCGCTACTGGATATTTTCACATGTAAAAAAGATGATGGAGATACATTTATGTTTTTATGAACGCGTTTACTTTCCAGTACAATTTTGGATGAAGGAGCTGGAGCAATCACTGTAGGTATTGAAAATGATTGAATATCTCCCTTGTCATCTATAAAAGAAGCTTTTACAGAGTCATTTCCAGCATCTATGCTAGTCAGTTCAACCACTTCTTGTGGACTTTTTTTAGTCACTTAAATCAACTCCCATTAATATATATTGTTATCTTACATGCAAAACACAAAGATGTAAATAAAAACTAGTTTAGATTTCGATGTTTTTTAAACTAGTTTAATTTTACCCATTTTCTAAACCAGTTTAAAGCACTTTCATCATTTCTACGATTAAAAAATCTACAATATTTAGAGTGAAACTTTAAATAGAATATCTACGATATGTTTTACTTTATCTTTACGTGTAGCAAATTTGAAATCATCCAATCTCTTATACTAATAACATAGAAAACCATAGATAGAAATGTAGAGATATATACCTTATAAACTACTAAAAACTCCGGTACAATAATGTTTATTCTTCAAGTCCATAGTTTATTAATAAAGAAGGGATAAACCGTTACTAAATACAATTTTTCTCATAGAATTTTATACAAGTATTTATCTATGCAAATCTACATTTAAATTCAAATAATTTCTGTTCTTTTCTATTCAAAAGAAATGAAGTATACTTTTGATTAATTAATATTAAATTGCTGAATGGAAAAACCAGAGGCAAATATGTAGAGTGGATATCTACGTATTTGCCTCTGGTTTTTTTGTTTAAGGAGGTAAATTAAAAATGGAATCAACTAAATCACATCATAAAGGGGTACAGGAAAAAATAAAAAGTAAAAAAAAGGCGTACAACCAATATAACGCTAGAATTACTAAATTGGATCGAATAATATTCTCAATATTATATCGTCATCGCATGTTAACTATAGAGTTAATACATCAACTAATTAAAATTCATACTAGCACTTACAAACTTAATTCATTAAGAGTTAGATTGAATAAATTAGAAGTCCATGGATATTTGAGGGGATGCTATATAGACCCGGTAACAGCTTCTAAACCTAACAAAAAATATGTATCGGAAAAGGCGTATGAACTAACAGATGATGGTGTTGCTATTGCCGTAGATGAGCTTAATCTTGATTATAACTTACTTAGTAGAGATGGTTTCTTCGAAAAAAATCATTACACCGCTTCAGAATTACGGATAAATAAGCAAATACCTCATCATTTTCTAACACAACGTATCGCTGTACAGTCAATACTTTCAATTATTAGTAGTTCTGGTATTGAATTTTTTGATATTGAGTATGGGTATGGAGAAAAATTTTCCCTTACTTGGATTGATAAAGCTGGGAAAGAAAAAAAGGTCCAACCCGATTGGATGTTTGTTAATGCTATTAATGGAACTGAGCAAAAGCATGTGATTGCCGTTGAAGCCGATAGAAGTTTTATGAGAGCAGAACAAATTGAGAGGAAATATTTGGGGTATTCTCATTACGTTCAAACTCTTAATAATACGATTCCTTTAGATTTAGTGGTGGCTGTTGAAAGTGAAGAGAATAAAAAAATTAAAAGAATTCGTTCCCTCCTGCATAATGCGTTAATAATAATGGAAAATTTACTTCTGGAGGATCTGATCCGAGTATTTGTCCTTCGAAGTGAAAATGCTTATTCACAGATATCAGATATATATCTAAGAAGAGAAAAAGAGAAAGGTGATGTCAAAAATGTTCTGATAAACCTAATGAGAGGGGTAGGCTATTCACTTCTAAGAATTGTAATGGATTATGAATTAGAAGAGAAGTATAGCTTCATTCCTTGTGCTCCAGATTATAATTTAAGATTTGTTAATGAAAATGGTAAGAAAGTCAATTTATTTGTTGTACATATGCAACATGGTCTTCTAAACGATCAGGTTAAATTAATACAGTTCTATAACTTATATACGAAAAATGTGAAACACATGGAAGAAATAAATATCATCTTAGGGGTTTATCAAGATAAAGAAGTACTTCAAGAGGAGGTATTTGTAGACTTAATAAAAAATGAACATGTACGTTTTTCCTTACATGACAACGTACTGCTTTCTTCCATAGATGAATTAGATTATGGCCATACATATAAGTTAGAAATCAATGATAAGAATACGCAACGTTTAAAGGGAGTGAGTTTATTTAGTGAGCTCTCTTAAACGATGGACCCCATTTGTTTGTATAAGTCTAGCCTACGTATTATTGCTTAGGATCTGTATTATAAGCATTAAACAAATATGCAGCATATTTATGTTAAAAGAATTTGAGAGTATTTCGTTACCACCAATTGAAAGCGCAGGTGATGTAATCTACGCAATTCTGTGCAAGATTATTTTTGTATCTCCACAATCTGTCGTAATTGGAGAAGGCTTTATAGATACGCTGATTGAAACAATTATCTCATGTACTTATGGGATATCATTGGGGATTTTCGCCACCTATACCTGGTTCCTTTCAACCAAAGTAGATTTGGATATTAAACAAGTGAGATGGTGGTCAGGGGAGATACCCCGTTGGATTATGTTCCTTACAGCATTAGCAGCTGTCTTTTTACAGTTTATTGTTTGGAGCCAGCTTCCTATCTTAAATAAATACTTACCAATAATTACAGCGGCCATCGAATCATATAACCATAGCGAGTTGAAGGAGTACCTAATAACCGAGATTAAGAATATTACATTATTATCCAGAGTGCTTCTGAGCATACCTGTTTTTTGTGTACTGGGCTTAGTATTTTTTATAAATAAAAAGTGGAAAGACCATTCTGAGGAATTAAATTCAATTTTTTATGAATGGACATTCCGATCAGCTAAAATGTCTAATCTCTTTAAGTATCAAGAAAAAGTTAAATATCCAGATATTGAAATTGGTTTGGATGCTAATACTGGAGAACCAGTCATTCAAAGCGGTAAAGATCGAAACCTTAATAACCTCATATGTGGATCTATAGGGACAGGAAAAACCAGTGCGAGGGGGATTCCCGAATTAAATCAGGATCTTAACTATTTAGTGGACTACATTAATAATTTCTCGCAATTGACAGAGGAAGAAAAACAAAATGGTTTAAATGGTATGATAGTTATTGAGCCTTCTAATGATCTTTGTAAAAAAATATATCAGCTAACGAAATCCCATAACATCCCAGAGGAGGCAGTTTACTATTTAGATCCTACAAACCCAGAAACGATAGGAATCAATCCATTAAGGGGTCCAGTAGAGAAAGCTGTTGAAACTTTTACTCAAGTTATTTCAGGTTTAGCAGCTAACTCTGAAGAGTTTTTTAAACAAGCTCAAAGATCACACCTTAAACATTATGTATATTTGTTGAAGCTAACCAAAAAAAATGAGGCTACCTTTGAAGACTTGATGGAGATGTATCATGATATATACGTTGTTCTAAACTATCTAGACGAATTAGAGAAAACAATCCCACATGATTATAACGAGCTTGAAAATAGAGACTTGCGTAATCATTGGATTATAGTCAAAGGTATTTCTGCTTGGTTTAGAGAACGAGGGATTCACGTTGTAACAGATCGACACGGTAGCCCAATGTATCATGAAACAGGTAAACATCGAGGAAAACCAATGATTTTAGATAAGCAAGCTGAATTTGTTCAAGGATTACACAATATCTTAGATGATCTTGCCGCTTCTAAGTTATTAAGACGTGTGTTATTTGGAAATAGTGACTTTGACATAGACACCCATTTAAAAGCTGGAGGAATTTTATTAGTAAACACTGCTAAAGGGGAACTGTTAGACCTATCAAATGCATTTGGCAAATTCATATTATTATTGTCAGCTAATGGTCTTTTTAGACGGAATCCTGAGGGAAAGGACCCATTTCATCATATTTTTATAGATGAATTCCCGGATTATATTTATGAAAGCTTCCCATCCATTCCTGCTCAATCTCGAAAGTACAAAGGTATTATTACAATTGCGTCTCAATCCTTGGCTCAACTAGCGCAGATATACGGCGATGACTATATGTATGTACTCATGAATACATTGCGAAGTAAAATGGTTTATGCCGATGTTGATCCAAAAACGGCACGTGCCTTTAGTGAATATTTTGGAGAGGATGAAGTATATGAGCAAACTTTTCAAGAGGCTACATCCGCTGCTAGTATGAGTTCTCCAGGAAGACGTGATGCTGTAACTGTTAAAAAAACACTAAAGGCCCGGTTAAGTGTCTCCGAAATCATTCATTTACCTGAATATCATGGTGCAGTGAAACTGGCAAAAAAGACGGTACAAATCGTTAAAGCAAATTTTGTGCCTGAGAAGGAATTCATTAAAGCAAAAAAGAGGGTTCATAAAGAAATGTCTCGAGAATGGCTTGAATATAGAAAAGAAATAATGGCTGACATGGAACAACAGTTACTAAAAGAAATGGGTATCTTACAAGAAGGAAAATCTAATCCTGTCGATGCTGTTCCCCTAAAAGAAATAGAAAGAATGTTTACGGTAGATGTTAACCATCCCATACATGTAACAGAATTAGATAAATCAATTATTAATAATGTACCATTTGGCACAAAAATTGTTTCTAGTGAAGAAGAAAATAATAAACGAAATTTAATTAAAGATACGATTACTTCCTCTACAGAACCCGTCATTTGTGAAAATACAGAGATCAATTTAGATGACTTCTTCTCAACCGAAGAGGAATCCATTGTAGATGAAATAAAAGAGACTGAACCAATTAATATATACGATGATTATTTCTTATCTGCTTTATTGGATCAAAATTTGGCTGCTCAATCAGAAAAAACAAGATCAGATTCATTAGAAGTAGCAACTCAATCAATTGACAATCGAGAACCTTTGTCTACAGACGAATTGTTTCAACATCTAACAGGTGAAGATTAATATTGAACTACTCCTACTTACTTCCTTGAAGTGGGAGTCTTCTGTCGGAAAATGATAAAAAGGCGGTTTCCATAAAGGACCGCCTTTTATTTAGGTTTAAAATTCATCAAGTCTGTCAAAGATACTAGTAAGAAGGAATCTTTAAAATGAGGTGCTAATTATGAAATGTAATTTATGTTCCAACAAAATATCAGTTAAAGATAGTAAGAAAAGAACGGATGTTTGTGCATCTTGCCTATCCTATATGAAGAAAGCTAGTAAGGAAATACAGATACTCAAGTTTTGATCCGCTGCCCCTCAAACAAACGTATTAGCT
The DNA here is from genome assembly GCF_026891775.1 of Brevibacillus halotolerans. NCBI lineage: Bacteria > Bacillati > Bacillota > Bacilli > Caryophanales > Paenibacillaceae > Brevibacillus > Brevibacillus halotolerans. The sequence continues at coordinate 122,358 of NZ_JAPTNK010000009.1, read as the reverse complement.
TACATCGTTTGTTCTCAAGGACCGGTACTACTCGTAATGGATGATCACCAGGAACCTTATACTTGTCCTGTATCCAATTAATAAAAGCAGGGGTCACAGTTACAATGTCCAAAAAATCTTCAGCCAAATCATGAATAGATACCTCTTTTTGTGTATTTACAGCTTGTCTAAGTAGTTCTAAATTTTCAGCTGTAGATTTTCTTAAATACGGATAAATTCTCTTCTTCTTATCGGAACGTTCAGTACGAATGTGAGTACCCATTGTGTACCATCTCCTCCATCAATGATTTACAATAAAATAGCCCCACTAAGTTACTACCTTACAACCGTAGTACTACAATACTAATTTGCTATAGTTATATGGTTAATTAGGACATCTTAGAACACGAACTATAAAGATGTTGTCATCATCCAAGCTTTACATTGAATAGTTGTATTTATCTGCTATCTTTTAAAAGACTGTCACCCAGTTTTAAGTTCTTTGTGAGTATAAATCCTTTTAAGTGATTTCCTAGGTCTTGGTATTATCCCCTTTAGGTAGACAGTAAGAAGAAAGCGCTCCTATAAAATGTCTTAGCATATAATATCCGCATCTTGCCTTCCACTAGTTTGACGGGCATGTGTCAGGACCCTTGAATTGATAAAGTATATGTCTCATTTGTTCATGATAATGCTTGTGCTAGTGTTATCATGCTGTTTTGCATTTGCTCAAACAACTCCAAGTGAGTTAGAAACTAAGAGCTCGAATGGAAGTACAGAATATAAGCCTCCCTAGAGAGTGAATCTTCAACCAGGGCATCGGATTTGGTGTCATTTCATGTGATAGCGAAGGGGTTGTGACTGGAATGTTAAGGGATCAGGTGATACCATTAGCTACGGGACGACGATACTACTACAGATTATCAATAATAATCGCAATTACAATATTCCAGTATCTGGGACTTTACAAAAAAATAAGCAGTCAGGCGAATCCTGACTGCTAAAGTTTGATCAAAGAACTATTTCTCTGTGGCAAAATAAAGCAGTGCTATGACCGGAAAAGCTATTCCAATCCATAATGCTGCACTCCATCCACCTAAGGCGTATGCCCATCCTCCGATAGAGGATCCAATAGCACCACCCAAAAAGAAAATAGCCATGAATAACCCGTTTAATCGACTACGAACTTCTGACCCCAACGAGAAAATCGAACGTTGACTGAGCACAAGGTTTGCGGATACTCCCATGTCCAACAGAATAGCTGTGACTACTAGAACAGCTATTCCGACGGGCGAGCTACTCCGAATCATGAGTGGTAGTAATAAAGAAACGAGGACAACAGCGAGAGCTATCCCAGTGGCAAGTCGAGTCCAGCCGCGATCAGCTAGACGGCCACCTACTGGCGCAGCTATCGCACCCGCAACTCCGACAAGTGCATATAGTGCTATAGCTTTCTGAGAAAAATTGAAAGTAGGGCTAGACAATAATAACGGAACAGTAGTCCAGAATAGACTGAAAGTTCCAAATACACACGCATGATAGATCGCCCGACGACGTAAGATCGGGGTAGTTCGCAGCAGTTGCCACATTGAACCGAGTAAGGCGGTATAGTTTGTGTTTGCAGTTGGCCTCCTAGTAGGGAGTACTTTTGATAATACGATCGCTAAGACAACAATTACTGCGGCAGACAAGGCAAATATTGCATTCCATCCCCAGATATCAGCTACTAGGCTTGATATCGGACGCGAAAGCATGATGCCAAGTAACAGACCACTCATAACATTGCCAACAACGCTGCCGCGTGTAGCTTCCGATGCAAGGTATGATGCAAAAGGTACGAGCACTTGTGCTGCGACCGATCCTAACCCGATGAAAAATGAAGCCACTAAGAAAAGTATTCCGTGTTTCACAAATACTGTGGCAGTCAGGGCGACCGCACTTAGAAGTAATGATATAACCACCAGTTTTCGGTTTTCAACAATATCTCCCAAAGGTACAAGAAATAGTAAGCCGACAACGTATCCAATCTGGGTTAACGTTACAATCAAGCCAGCACTACTAGTAGAAAGACCAATTGCAGTGCTAATTAACCCAACCAAGGGCTGTGCATAGTAAAGATTAGCTACAATGATACCACATGCAGTTGCTAGAAGTATGGTTAACCCTGCTGAAATACCCTTATCAATTATTTGATTTTTAAAATTAGACATAGTTAACTCCTTATTAGAAATAATCTTTCATTTCAAGACGTTTGAATTTTATTCAATATTTATTAACAGGGAGCGAATGATGTTCAATAGATCGGAAGGCTCCATACGTTTACTGTAGTCTGGGTCTGCAAGCCCAACCACGATTAGGTTTTTCGGTCCTGAGCGATATAAATCACAAAGCCGCAGAGAAATATAATCTTAAATTCGTAGTCCTTGAATATCTGCATGAAATTCAAAAAGCATTTGATATTCCACTTGATAAATATAATGGTGAAAATTCTTGGGAACTTCCAGTACCGGCTACGAATGTTATGCAATCAATTGAGCGCCAGCTTTTTTAATATCATTCATAATACGTTGGCATGCTTTTAACTCGGATTGCAGAACGGACACCATTCTCCACGATGGAAAACAAGGATAACAGGACCTTTAGCTAGTTCTTCAGATAATATTATTTTTTTTCATTAACATCTCCTCCAGTTTAAAATTAGGAGCTTTTACACCAACACTTAATCCATTATCCATAACTTGATCCCGAAATTCCTGAATCATCTTGGGAAATGCTGCTGTGGCATCAGGGGCCATTGTACTAAATTGAGTCTCAACTGCATCCAACTCTTCTAACAAGATTTTCAATTGTGCCATCTTTTTATTCTCCTTTTCCATGTATTTTTAGTAATAAGTTCTTGAGAGACTTAGGCTTAGCTGCAGCTTATTAACATCACAAGGTTTCTTAATAAATACTAAACGTTTAGTTTCTAAATTACAAATAAATAATATACTGAACGTTTAGTATTGTAAATAGGTTATTCTATTTTTCTTTTTTATTCATATTAAGTATACTAAACGTATAGTTTATACTTTTGAAAGGAATGATTAATGTGCAGGGCAAAAGAGGGCGTCCGCGTAATGTCGAAACGCATAAGTCTATCCTTTCCGCATCCTATGAGTTATTGTTGGAAAATGGCTTTAAAGAGGTCACATGCGATAAAATTGCAGATCGTGCTAAAGTTAGCAAGGCTACGATTTATAAATGGTGGCCTAATAAGGCTGCCGTGGTAATGGATGGTTTTCTTTCTGCTGCCGCGGCCAGATTACCTGTGCCTGATACGGGCTCGGTATTGAATGATATTCTAATTCACGCAACGAGTTTAGCCAGGTTTTTGACAAGTCGGGAGGGGACCATTATTACAGAGTTAATAGGGGAAGGGCAGTTTGATTCAAAATTAGCGAAGGAATATCGTATCCGATATTTCCAGCCCCGTCGACTCCAAGCTAAGCAGCTTCTTGAGATGGGAATTCAGAGAGGAGAATTGAAAGAAAATCTCGATATTGAATTAAGCATCGATCTCATTTACGGGCCGATTTTCTATCGTTTGCTCGTAACCGGCGAAAAGTTGGATGATTCCTATGTGCAACAATTGGTGAAGAACGCATTTGAAGGAATCCGATCGACCTGAATAACATTCGAACACAATTTATTTGCCACTAATTGCCGATTCTCCACTCCCCCGATATAATCCTTTCATCGGTTTAATATCACTGAGCGATAACGACCACCGAAGAGTCGACGAGCACTTTTCGAATCCGTACATAACCGAGTTCCTTAATGACCGCTAATCTTAATTAGCGGTCATTAAGGTGTTTTCAGAATAAATAAATGAGGGAGAAGAAACGATAAAAAAGTGCCAAACAAAAGTAGAGGATAACAAATACAAGAAAACAAATCAATTTCCTTGAAATACGATTTATGGTCTGATATCCTAATGACAATATTTAATATCGTTTTATTTTGCAACCGTGGGTTAGCGTTAAAAACACAAATACCAACTCTTTGCGAGAATTAGTCTTAGATTATGGACTTTTTTGCAAAGAGTTTTTTTGTGTGTTTAAAGAACAAGTACAAATAGGGATCAAAAAATATTCAGAAGGAGATGCACAATTTTGCATCTCTTATTATTTTAAGGAGGGAACTAAGTGAAGTCTTTGAATCAATTAAAAAAAGTTGTTATTGGTAATGAATCCACATTTTTAATTCAAAAGGATGGAATAGCAGTAGTTAGTGGTATTAACAGTCATAATAAATTTGGATTAAAAGAGGACAAACTGAAAGTTAGACCATATCAATCTGTAGACTTATTAGATATTTACGATATATCTACTTCTTCTTTTCATAGCTTATTCGTTACGAGTAAGGGGGAGGTATATAGCGGGGGATCAAACACGAGAGGACAGTTAGGCCTGGGGCATAACAAACCCCCATATGTAGGGCCACTTATCCAGATTCCTGAACTTAAATATGTAAAAGTGAAAAAAACATGTGCTTCTGAATTAATCAATATGGCCCTCACGTGTGATGGTGAAGTTTATGTGTGGGGAGAAAACAGACATGGAGCGATGGGAAACGGATCAGATAAATACTTTTTATCTAGTCCCATACCCTTACAGTTCAAAGGTATTGTTGATATTGCTTTAAGCGATAATACATGTTTTGTCTTAGATGAAGATCAGAAAGTATATGCATGGGGAGAGAACAGTTCCGACCAAATCTACGAGGTATCTGAATCTAATATTTGTAAACCCGTTTTAGTGCCTTATCCTGTTCCGATTGTGCAAATTGTTGCATCTCCTAATTTTATGGTAGCTTTAAGTCAACATGGGGATGTATTTTTTAATGGTCGGATGTTATCTCGAATAGAGAAAAAGATATATAGCACCGAAATTCCAATTGTTGAAATAGCGTGTGGGACTCAACATGTTGTAATGATTGATTTTAATAGGAACCTTCATGTGCTGGGGAGTAATTCTTGCGGTTGTTTAGGTGTTGGAAAGAGAGCAAGTGTATTACAGCCAGAAAAAATTGAGGATGTAACATCAATTAATGAAGTTTACGCTGGTGGTTACCAAACGTGGATAAAAATAAATGATCAGTGGTATGCTGCAGGTCAGAATAGTTATTTACAGCTGGGAATTCATTCAAGTAAGAATCAAAATAAATCTATAAGAATTCCGGCATCTCCACAGTTGGAAATGGTATTAGATGATTGGCAGCACGTTAACAACTTTATTCCGGTTGCGTTTTAGGCACAACCAAAAATGACCCACTTGACCTAAATAAGTATTAGGTTAAGTGGATTCCTCATCTGCAACTGTCATAGTTAGCATTTCAAATAATAAAAGCTCTTTGTGAGTATACGAAATAAGCCAGAAATTTCGCTTTCTCGTATGGTCACAAGGAGCTTTTTTTGCTTCTTGAAAACGGGTATCTAAAGGAGTGAGGATAATATGGCTAAAACAATCAATATCCTTTCTGTCTCAGGCGGGAAGGACAGCACAGCTATGTGGTTATATGCAAAAGAACAAGGTATAGAAGTATTGCCAGTCTTTGCAGATACGGGCCATGAGCATGAAAAGACCTATGAGTATCTGGATTATCTTGAAAATAAACTGGGGCCAATTCAGCGTGTTCGGGCAGATTTTTTAGAACGGATCGCAAAGAAGCGTTTGTACGTTAGAGATCATTGGCCGAGGAAATTGACACTAGACGTTGGTGGGCACTGGTATTCGGATAAAAAGGAGTCAGGTGATGCTCCAGACTGGGAACCAGAAGACAGATCTGCACAAGGTCTAAAGATAGGTAATTGGAAGTGGCTTCCGTTCCAAAAAGGTATGTCCGAATTAGAAGCTCCATCTGTTGTAAAACGAGCTTTAACAATTCTATACCCTACCGGTATCCCGTTCCTTGACCTCTGTCTTTGGAAAGGAAGGTTCCCTTCAACTAAAGCGAGGTTTTGTACTACATATTTAAAAGTTGAACCTATTGAGCAGCAAGTTTATCTGCCCATTTTATCAGAAGGAAACGATATATGTAGCTGGCAGGGCGTTCGAGCAGAGGAGAGTCCAGCAAGAGCAAAACTACCAGTTCATGAATATAACGAAGGGTTTGAAGTCTATAGACCCTTACTATATTGGACTGTAAAAGACGTCTTCATTATGCATAAGAAACATGGTATTGAACCAAATCCGTTATATAAATTGGGAATGGGCCGTGTAGGTTGTATGCCATGCATTAATTGTAAGAAAGGTGAATTGTATGAGATTGCGAGACGTTTCCCTAAAGAAATTGAGCGGGTGGCTGAATGGGAACGAGTCGTGGCTAAAGCATCTAAACGAGGGCTTTCTACCTTCTTTCCAACAGCAAATGGGAATGGAAACAATATTGATGAAGTTGTGGAATGGTCAAAAACAGCCTATGGAGGTAAGCAATACGATTTGATAAAAGCGATAGAGTTCGATAACGTTCCGGATTGCTCTAGTGCCTACGGGCTTTGCGAATAAGGTGCCATATGAGAAAGTTTCACGAATTTACTTGCCGAAATTGTGGTGGATATGGCCAGGAAATCAGACGAATTGATTTGATGCGCCAATGTCCTTGGTCAATAGTAGCTCAAATGGCCTGTAAGTGTGGTAACAAATGGATTACTTATATTCGAGATAAATCACGTTGTACACCGTTCGACGTTTAAAAGACAAAGAGAAAATAAATTTTTGGAGGATCAAATGGAACATAACATTAAACCTACAGAGATTAATCAATGGGTAACATATATTTATGAATGGGAAGTAGCAGAAGTTTTAAAAACAGGCTTACAACCAAATATGTATTCCAAACAATTTATACCCGCTATTCCTATTTTTTATGATTTACAGAAAAGAGATTTACTTTGTGAATATATAATGGATTTCACAACATTTGACAAAGTACCTGAACATTTATGTGAATTGGTACATTACAAGGACTTATTAAGATATATTTGCCCAGTAGTTTTTACCTATCTAAAGCATTCAAAAAGAATGCAGAATCATAGATATCACTTTGTTAGCATGATCACGAACAACATCGCTCCTTCTTCTCTTGTAATAAATCCTAGGTATCCTTTAGTGCAATTATTGGATATTTAATAGAGTGAAAGGGCGGAATGTTATGCAAACATTAAAAAAGGCTACTAATGATATTCAAAACAACAAAATTAGCAGTTTATATGTTCTTTTTGGTTCAGAAACGTATTTAATTAAGGAATTCATTCAATTATTAAAAGAAAAAGTAATAAATTCTGAGTACGGTGATTTAAACTATGGATACCATGATTGTAATGAAGTGACTATAGAAGATGTTGTTATTGAAGCGGGAACTATCCCGTTTTTGTCAGAGAAACGGTTAGTTTGTGCCTATAATACATCTTTTTTAACTGGGATAAAAGACAAAACGGAACATAATGTAGAGACACTTCTTGAATTTATATCTACACCCTCCGAATTTTCAACGCTTGTTTTAATAGCACCACATGATAAACTAGACGAGAGAAAAAAAGTAGTTAAGGAATTAAAGACTAAGGCATGCCTTGTATCTTGCCAGCCACTGAAGGGGAATCAGCTGTCGAAGTGGATAACCAATAAGGGATCTGAAAGCGGTGTAATTCTTCCTTTACCACAAGCTACATATCTGGCCAATATAATTGGAAATGATCTAGGACAATTAAGTAGTGAGATATATAAACTTGCTACTTATGTTGGACCAGGTCAAGTCATAACCAATGAGGTGATTGATTTATTGGCATCTCCCGCTTTAGACAGAGATGTTTTTGGCTTAATCGATCACGTAGTACAAGGAAGTATAAAAGATGCTTATCGAATTCTTTTTGACTGTTTTACATCTGGAGAAGAACCCATTAAAATTTTAGCTCTTTTTGTAAGGCATTTTCGAATAATGCTTCAAGTAAAGTTACTTATAGATCAAGGTAATAAACCTGAGAAGTTAGCGAGTATATTAGGAGTGCATCCTTACTCTATAAAAAAAGCGTCGGAGCATCAAAAATTGTTCTCTGAAAAGGCTTTGAGACACTTCTTAACTATTCTTGCTGACGATGATTTTAAGATGAAGACGGGTAGAGTTAATAAACAACTAGCTTTGCAACTCTTTATTGCAAAAGTAGCTGAAGAATGTAATTCAAATAATAAGGATATATAGTTGTTGGTCCATATAGAAAACCTAAGGACACCGGAAGAGGGCTTCCGTGTGTCCTTTTTCTGCATCAGAAAACATACTTCATATAAAATAAATAAAGCCTAAATAAAGAAGGTTCTTTAGACAAATCAAGTGGAACTTATTTGAATGGAAACAGCAAAATAGTTACTTTCAAGCGGCTTTATGAGTATCAAAATTAGCCTATGTTAACAGTGTCAAAAAGCATTAACGAATGTAGACAGAGAGGCTTTAAAAATTTTAAGAAACAGATATTGTGAGGTACATAAATCATAAGAATCTATGACAAGGAAAAAATTTAATCAATGTAAAGGAGATACGTATGTATTTTTCAGCCGTAAAAAAACGAGTCCCGTTTATTGTTTTTACTCTAATTTCAATTTCAATACAGCTTTTGGTACTAATAAAAATGACGGAAGGAGTTCTCTTTATAGTACCTATTATTATTGGAATAGTTATGTTGTTTTCCTGGTGGAAAATAATTTACTCCATATTTGAACCAATTACAGTTGAAGAAAAAGTATCGTTAATTAATAAAATTTCTTTACGGGCTGTAATGATGATTATTCTTTCCATTTGTTTATTTCCGATAGAAATGTTATTGAAATGAGGTGAGGAAAAGGAGGTAATCATATTAAAAAGTAAAAAGTTAAAAGTACTAGAAAAAGAACCTACCTCTAAAAAGAAATAGGTTCTTTTTTCTATTTACAGAAAGTGTATTTACCAATTTTTTTTACTGGGTCACATGAAACTGAAAAAGTAGTATCCGAATCATAAAAGTCTAATGAGCCTTCAGCAGGGTCCCAACCATGCAACGCGTCCTCAACCGCTTTTTTGGTTAAAGGGCTTATAGCTAATTTGTTCACACGATTTGTTGAGGGAAAATTGTTTAATATTTCTGTTAGGGTTTTCTGATAGTTATTTTTTAATAATCGATTTAATATAATCGAAGCGATCGCTACCTTACTAATATATGATTGATCAGCTGCTTTTTCTTCTACAAATTGTTCTAATAAATAAATTTCTTTATCGGGTATTTTCACTGGGTTCGTGGAATCATATCTTTCCTCACTGTTGTAATAATATTCCTTGGATAAATATGACTTAGTAAAGGTTTTAGCAATAGTACTTTCATTTATTGAAGCAGTTATTAAAACACTACAAAATAACATAAACATTATAGTGAATTTCATTTTGTTTAAATATCACCTCTTACATAATTGTATTTCCAAATATTTTATTCATATACATTTATACAATGCTTCAATAGAGATATTGAGTGTTGAAAGGAAGTAGATTACTAATACCAAAGAATTCATTGAAAAAGGATGATAAATAGGTATATTTATCTTAAAATTTCGCCAATAATACTACTAGGTAGATTAATCATTATCAGTTTAAGAAACAGAATATCTATTGGATTAAACTAAGACATCAGTAAGTATTAGAGTAGTTTTAAAAAACTTGTAGGAAATTTATTGCTTGCCGAAGATTCGACTACTGGTATCCGAGTAATAGTAGAACGTATGGTTGGTTCCAGCTTTATGAAATGATTGCTGTCCATTTATTTTTGAGTTAAAAGGGGGGAAAGTAAGTTTTAGCAATTTATCTTATAAGTAGTTTCCTATATAGGTCAAATGTATTGCGAACCTCTAGCTTACATAAATATTCATGAGGGTTCGCAAAATAAATGCTTTATAAGACCTTATAATATACTGTTTTTCCCCTCATACTATTGCTCCTTACATGGGAGCACGGATTGAAACAAGAAATTTAACATAATCCATCAAAACCTCTCTATATTGCTCCTTACACTTAAGACGTGGCAGCGCTCGTCGGCGATCCTTCTCGTGTCACGATGCTGTTGGAATTATTAGAAGGTATTGCGCTTCCGACAAGCGAACTGGTGAGTGCTGCACGTATTACGCCACAAACGGCAAGTTCCCATCTGACAAAATTGGTAGAGGGTAACCTACTCGTAGTGGAAATGAGCGGCCGACACCGCTATTATAGGTTGGCCGGACCCGAAGTCGCATACACGCTTGAAGCGCTCAATGTCATCGCAACGCCCACGCTGATTCGGTCTCTTAAGGAATATGACCAGTCAAAAGTGTTGCGGTATTCCATGCACTTACTATGACCACATAGCGGGAGAAGTGGGGGTGGGGCTAACTGGTCGGCTGCTTGAATTGGGAATGATCGAACGATCCTGTCGAGATTTTGCTGTTAGCAAACAGGGGTATAAACGCTTTAAGCACTTCGGTATCGATGTAGATAACGTGCAAAAAGGGAGACGCCATTTTGCAATAATTAAAAAGGCTATAAAAAACCCTCCATTCCGTATCAGGATTTAGAGAGCTAAAGAGGATATCCTAGGCTATAAGATTTATGTAAAAAAGAGTCCTTAGCATTAGTTAGTGCTACTGGTTGGTAGTAAATATGTATATTTTTCTTGAAATATTGTCAATAATACTTCTAATCAGTATTAGGAAACAATGATGGTCATAAAAGGGGGGATAAGCAATTTGTTTTCTACTTGGCAAGTGATTGCGAACCTCTAGCTTACATAAATATCAAGGGGGTTCGCATCCGTATACTAGCAAAGGTTTATTCAATGACTACCGCTACATTTGAAATGTATAGTCTCTTTTCAATCGAGGTTCGCAATTAATGGTTTATGAGACCTTCTAGTATGCTGTTTTTTCCTGATACTATTGCTCCTTGTACAGGAGCACGGATTGAAACAATTTGGCGCTTTAATTCCATCGTTTCATCAGGTATTGCTCCTTGTACAGGAGCACGGATTGAAACCAAGAACGACTTATGCTGCCTCACAGTTGCTTTTATTGCTCCTTGTACAGGAGCATGGATTGAAACTATACTATTGGTTTCTTGGGGCTTATCTTTGTTGATTGCTCCTTGTACAGGAGCACGGATTGAAACAGTAAGGGCAGAAGAAGTCAACCCAGAGGAGATAGATTGCTCCTTGTACAGGAGCACGGATTGAAACATGGATTTATTAGTCTCAGATTATCCAAATGTGAATTGCTCCTTGTGCAGGAGCGTGGATTGAAACAATGACAGGTATGAAAAAATTCTTGATTCATCGGGATTACTCCTTATACAGGAGCGCGAATGAACGTGAAAGACTCCGCTGCTACGGGGTCTTTTTTCATTGCTCTTTTTACAGGAGTGCGGATTAGAACCTTAATGGTGCTCTTGTTGTTAAAGAAGCAAAATTAATCGCTCCTTTTAACAAAAGGGGGTCTTACATTGTTGTACAAAGTAACACAAAGATTTTCGCGAGATTCCACATTTAGCAAATTATCTTATATTTAAACCTTTCAACCTCCAATTTCTGTTTAAATTCCGCTTTTTAATTGAATAAAAATGTGATGGAGGGAAGTGTAGCCCTCCTTTTGATTATTAAGTAACGAATAGGTATATTTTTCTTAAAATACTGTCAATAATACTACTAAATATCTTAATAATAATGAGTGCTAAAGCACATGTTAATTAGAAACATTCTCCAGAAGTAAGGAGTGTTTCTATATGATGTACTTTGCACATCGAACTACATCTGAAGACAAAGGTGAATGGCAATATTTACATGTTCATTTAAAAGATGGTGCAGAACAAACATCTGAGTTTGCCAAGGTGTTTGGAGCGGGAAAGTGGGGCTATGCTACTGGATTATTTCATGACATTGGTAAGTATTCAGTCGAGTTTCAAAAACGACTTGAAGGAAGTTTAATACTGGTCGATCACTCTACTGCCGGTGCCCAAGCAATAGTAGAACTTTGGGGATTAGAAGGTAAGATTCCTGCTTATGCGATTGCTGGCCATCATACAGGTTTACCAAATGGAGGGACAATCACAGGACCAGATACTTGTTTAACTAGAAGACTTAAGAGAGAGGTTAAAGAATATCGTCATGCATTTAAGGAAATTGCAAAGCCCGATAAACCAGTCAGCCTCCCGATAGAGGTGGGATTTAATCCTGGGATGAGTTATTCCATGTTTATCAGGATGCTCTATTCTTGTCTAGTAGACGCTGATTCTCTTAATACAGAAGAGTTTTGTAATAAGGAGCTTTCTAGATTACGAGGAATAACGTTAGACATTTCAACCACATTAAATCGTTACGAACAATATAAGAGAGAAAAGTTTGGCTCCCCGAACACAGAAATCCAACGATATCGAAATGAATTGATGCACGAATGTTTAATGGCTGCGGAAGGCCCTCAGGGGCTTTATACGATTAATATGCCAACAGGTAGTGGCAAAACATTGTCTTCTTTAGGATTTGCATTAAACCACGCCAAGAAACATGGATTATCAAGGATTATTTATGTAGTACCATTTACTTCAATCATTGAACAAAACGCTACGATACTTCGTGAAATTTTAGGGAATGAAATAGTATTGGAGCATCATTCTAATATTCAAAGAGAAATGGATCTAGATGAAAAAGAAGAAAAAATTAAGATTTTACATCAAAAAATGGAATTAGCCGAAGAAAATTGGGATGTTCCTGTAATAGTAACAACAAATGTTCAATTCTTTGAATCTCTTTTTTCTAATAAAAGATCCAAATGTAGAAAACTACACCGCATAGCAAATAGTATTGTTATTTTTGATGAAGCTCAAATCATGAATGGAAATTTTTTTAAACCATCTTTATTTGCTATGGAGGAATTAGCCCGTAACTATAAAGTAACTTCCTTATTTTGTACAGGTACACAACCTGGGATTGATCGTTTTTTCCCTCCATCTATACCAATCAAAGAAGTTGTCCATGATGTTTCTCTGCGTCATAAACAATTTCAACGAACTTGTCTTCATCAACTTGGACTACAATCATTAGAAGAGATTGCTAGCCGAATACAAACACACCACCAAGTCATGTGTATCGTGAATACAAGAAAGAAAGCAAGAGAGTTGTATCAGCATCTTCGTGTAAATAACGATGAGAAAGACCCATTTTTGTTCCATTTAAGTGCTCGTATGTGTGGGAAGCATCGTATAAAGGTACTCGATATGATTAAGGAACGTTTAAAAAATAAAAGTCTTCGATGCTGTGTTATTAGTACGCCATTAATTGAAGCCGGAGTAGATATTGATTTCCCAGTTGTATATCGGGAGTTAGCTGGGCTAGATTCTATTGCTCAAGCGGCTGGCCGTTGTAATCGAAATGGAAGGTTTAATTTAGGTGATGTTTTTGTATTTGAAACAGAACAAGGGTTACCTGCTGGGTGGTTCCAATTAACAGGCTCAATAGCGAAAAAGATATTACAAAAATATAAAGAAGACGGCTTATCCTTGTCAGCAATGGAAGATTACTTTTCGGAATTATACTTTTATCAAAAGGCTGCCCTATACGATCGGACAGACTCAAAAAACATAATAGGTCGATTAAATGAGGATATACCTGGTTTGTCTTTTCCTTTTAAGGATGTAGATCGTCTATTTAAATTAATTGATACCCAAATGGAGACGGTAATTGTTCCTATTGATGAAAAAAGTGAAGAACTAATAAAAACATTGGTAGCTACAAGCTCCATGAAATCTGTACTTCGTAATTTGCAGCTTTATACTGTCCAAATATATCAAAAGGAATTTCAGGATTATTTACAAGCTGGGGAATTAATAGAAGTACGACAAGAAGTGTTTGTACTACATAATCATTCAAAATGGTACAAGAAGGATATTGGCCTTATGCCATTTTCAAAAGAACATCATACAAAAGAGATTTTTATAAATTAAAAAATAAGGAGGATATGACATGGTTCATGGAGTTCAACTTCATGTTTGGGGGGAATATGCATGTTTTACCCGTCAAGAACTTAAACCTGAAAGAGGTAGCTATGATGTAATTACTCCAACCGCTGCTCGTGGGATCTTGGAAGCTATCCTATGGAAGCCTTCTATGAATTGGATTGTAGACCGTATTCATGTCCTGAATGAAATAAAGTTTGCAACCATTCGACGTAATGAATTATCTAATAAAATATCATCTGGTCATATCAGAAACGCGATACAAAATGATAATCCAATAAAGCGACAAGATATTACTAAAGATAAGGAGAGACAACAACGTTCATCGATGATCTTAAAAAATCCTGCTTATGTGATTGAAGCACACGTTGAGTTAACTCCTTTAGCTTATAAATCTGATACTACCCAAAAATTTTTAAATATGTTCGTAAGTCGAGCCAAAAAAGGACAATGTTTTCATAATCCGTATCTAGGTTGTAGAGAATTCGCTGCCAATTTTTCTTATGTAGAAAAGGATGATGATATTTTCTTGCAATCATTTTATAGAGAAACTCCTGATAGAGATTTAGGTTTAATGCTTTGGTATTTAAATTATCAGAGAAATAGGGAGCCCTTTCATTTTCACGCTAAGATGTGTCGAGGAGTCATTGATTTATCTACGTCGGTAAAGAAAGAAGGAAAAAGCCTTTGATCTTACAGTCGCTATATCAACGTTATCTTGATATGTCAAAGATAGCAATGATTGATAAGTATTACTATACTACCGAAAGAATCTCATTTGTACTTGAGATTTCATTAGATGGTCGTTTATTAAACATCTTAGATATTCGTGATACGGAGGGAGACCGTCTTATTCCTATTAAAATGAGCGTTCCTCAACATGTAACTAGGTCAAGCAATGTAAAACCATATTTTCTATGTGACACACTTGAATACTTATTAGGATATAGACCATCAAAGAGTACAAATAGTAGGGAAAAGTTTGAAAGTTCTAAGTTACTCCATTTTGAAGTTTTATCAGGAACATTGGATGAAGAAGCCCAGGCCATTGTCCGATTTTATCAAGATTGGGATATACATCAGGTTACAGAAAATCCTATTGTACGGTCTATGGCCAAAAATTTAAATGAAGGTCTTTTAGCTGTAATAAAAATAGAGGGGAGTGATTATTACTTACATGATAAACCAATCATTTACGAGAAGTGGGTTGAATACCTAAATAAACACATAAAAAAGACATCTAAATCAGGGCAATGTCTTATCACCGGAGAATACTCAAATGAGATTGCTAGAATTCATGATCTTCCCATAAAAGGAATTAAGAATGGACATTTATCAGGTACTTCTCTTGTTTGTTTCAATCAAGATTCATTTAATTCCTATGGAAAAGAACAAGCTTTTAATGCACCAACTAGTTATAAGGCTGTTTTTGGATATACTACAGCTTTAAACCAATTGCTAGATTCTGAAAATAATTGCATACACCATATAGGAGACATGACTACTGTATTTTGGAGTAGGACAAATCTTATTGAAAAAGAACAGGAATATGCGAGTTATTTTCGGTCACTTATTATTGAAGACAAGCAAAAGAGAGTAAATCAAGACAATCTATTAAGGGGCTTGTTCGAACGTATTCGTAATGGATCTGAAATAACGGAAGAGATGAAGAAATCTTTAAAAATTCCATTTTATGTGATGGGTCTTTCTCCTAACAAAAAAAGAGCATTCATTCGTTTTTTTTGGGAGGGTAGTATTGAAAAGTTACTAGTTAAATGTAGCCAACATGCAAAGGATCTGGGTATTGATGGATATATGAATGCTGAAAAATCTGTTCCAACGATAACTAAAATTCTTTTAGAGACGGAAAGCAAAGAAAAAAAGGTAAACAAGGATTTTTGGAAATCAACTGCATCTCTTGAAGCTCAAATGTTAAGTTCTATCTTAGAAGGTTCATTATATCCTTTTTCATTGTTTGTTAAAATTATTAATCGGTCAAAAGCCGATAGAAATGTAAACCATATAAAAGCTGCCTTTATAAAAGCTTATTTGTCGCGTTATGCTCGCATTTATAAGAAACCATTGTTACAGGAGGTTACCACTATGGCATTAAATGAACAGACTAGAGATATTCCATATAGATTAGGTAGGTTGTTTGCAGTACTTGAGAAAGCACAAGCAGAATATGTAGGTGGTAAAGACAAGTTAAATCGAACAATTAAAGATAGATTTTTTTCCTCAGCAGTAACTACGCCAGGAAGTGTTTTTCCATCTTTGATCATCATAGGGAATCATCATATGTCACAGTCTACTTTTGGTTTTCTTCGTGATAGAAACATCCAGGAAATTTTGGAGGATGTCGATAATTTTCCTGCTCGTCTAACCACCCAACAACAAGGTGTATTCATTTTAGGATATTATCATCAAAAGCAGCACATGTATAAGAAAGGAGAAAAGGCAGATGACAATTCAAAAGACGTATCAACCGATAGAGAAGCGATATGATTTTGTCATAATTTTTGATGTTACTAACGGAAATCCGAATGGTGATCCAGACGCAGGGAATATGCCACGATCAGATGGAGAAACTGGTCATGGAATCGTAACGGATGTATGCTTAAAGCGAAGAATACGAAACTACATTGAAATGATAAAACCTGAAGAAACGGGATTCCATATTTATGTGACTGAAGGAGCCGTCCACAATGAACAACATCGACAAGCGTATTATAGTGTACGTGCTGATCAATCTAAAATAAAAACGTCTGAAGCGAAACTTACCCCGAAGGATAAGGAAGAAGCTAAACTATTGGCACAATGGATGTGTGATAATTTTTATGATGTTCGAACTTTTGGAGCGGTTATGTCAAATAGTGTTAACTGTGGCCAGATTAGAGGACCTGTCCAATTTACGTTCTCACAAAGTGTTGAACCAATCTTTGTAAAGGAAATTACGATTACTCGACAATCTGTCACTAGGGAAGGTGAAGATAAGCAGCGTACCTTAGGAAAAAAATATATTATCCCCTATGCTTTATATCGGATGAATGGCTTCATTTCAGCTCATTTTGCTGAAAAATCCAATTTTACTGAAGAAGATTTGAATCTATTATGGGAAGCAATTGTTCATATGTTTGAACATGATAGGTCTGCTTCAAGAGGTGAAATGGTTGTACGTAAACTAATCATCTTCGAACATGATTCCAAGCTTGGAAGAGCTCCTGCCCATCAATTATTTAATCGAATAGAGATTAAAAAGGTTCTGGAGCAAGATCAACCAGCTCGTTCTTATCAGGATTATAGGATAGAAATTGATTCCACAAACCTTCCAAATGGTGTTTCAATTATTGATAAATACTGATGTAGTAATTTAATTAAAAAAGGGGTGTTTAATTGAAAATTATAAGTGCGAACCTGTAGCTTACATAAATTTTTAAGGTGGTTCGCATTCGCTTATTAGCAAAGGTTTTATTCATTGATTTCGATAGATTCGAAAAGTAGGACTAATTTTTCATCCTGGTTCGCAATTAATGGATTATGAGACCTTTTGGTATGTTACTTTTTTCTGATACTATCGCTTCTTGCACAGGAGCACGGATTGAAACTTGGCATCATTATAACATTTCTATTGACTATAGAATCGCTTCTTGCACAGGAGCACGGATTGAAACTTGGCATCATTATAACATTTCTATTGACTATAGAATCGCTTCTTACACAGAAGCACGGATTGAAACTCGTATGAGCGAGCTATGTTTTCTACAAGTTTTATCGCTTCTTGCACAGGAGCGTGGTTGAAAAAAACCAAATAAGCCTTCCTTTAAAAATAGGGTAGGCTTATTTGGTTTGGTCAGCTGAAAAATCCCTTGGAATGGCTAGTTACGTTGGTTTTAAGTTTTTGTGTAGCAAACAGGTCATTATAGGAAAGATAAGTAGAGACTAAAGAGGTTACTGGGCCAGCCATATTTTGATTAATCGGGATAGTTCTATGATTGAAAAGAAGGAATGAGGCAAAATGACATGAACGAGAGATATGTAGATCATGAAACAGGCGAGATCCTAGGAGAACGCCGTTTGCTGCTCCGCCGTTTTATCTCGTAAAAAAGATGCGATATTCTTTATAAAAAAACACTCTTTCATATGCCTCTCACTTATAGTGAAGCTTGGTAGAAACATTTCCATAAAAAACTGATCAAGAAATGAAAACTAAAGCCTTTTAAAAAATAATTTTCATATATTACGGTTCCCCCTTACTACAATGGGTAGGGTATGTTGTGTTGTGTTGTGTTGTGTATTCTGGCAACAGCGGGGGTTTATCTTTCTCCAGTATCTAGATGAAGATCTTTATTTTTGAGTAGTTAACTTAGTTAACTAGGTTAACCTGATATTTAATATAAAGTGATGAAGTTAACTTGCTTAGAGTACCAGAAGACAATAGCAAAGCCTCTACATCGCTCCTTACACAGGGAGCGTGGATTGAAACCATATGTTTTCCTGCGCAAATCGACTTTGATATGTTCATCCCCCAAAAAATAGGGAAAGGCTTATTTGGTTTGACCAACTGGGTTAGCACTAGGAGGTCTTTATATGTCACTATTATGGGGATACTTCCATCAGACAGTGAGTATGCAAGAAGAATCAAAAAACAAAAGTAATGGTGTCAATGGTTTTCACGCCATCTAGAACTGAAATCTAAAGCCAGAAACATTGTTTGGGAAACAAAATAGCCTTGGATAAGGAGCGATAATAGGGCAATTTTATTGAATCACTTTATCTCCTTAGGATACTTATTTTCTATTTCTGTTTTTTAAGATCAGTCTTGTTATAAGGAACGCTAATACTAGAACGATTAGACCTAAAAGGAAATAAGTTGGACCAATTCCGCTCATATATAATAACCTCCAATAGTTGTCTATTTCTTCCTAATTATGACATTAGATCAACAATTAAACAATTAACAAAAAGGGAAATTTGATATTTATGAGAAAACAGCAAAACGAATAAAATATTACAAAGAACGTTTGTTTGCTGACAACCTGCTGTCGCAAAAATATGGTACTCTTTCCTTAGGGAGTTGACTTCCTCTCATCGATGCAGGTAGATTCGTACCTGGTAAATGGCACGCGGAGAGATCGGACCACAGGCCCGAATATACCCGTTATTACGTAAGGAAAACGGGGAATCGCTTCTCGAAAGGACTCCCAGCCGGTGGGGATGCTATGAAATGAAAGAGCTGTAGCATTCTGCTAAATCATCTAACGTACTAACTCGGAAAGCGTCTTAGCAGGTCTATAAATTGAGAAATATAAGCAATATGTAAGTGTCCGAACAAATTCGGATGCTTGTTTCTGTTTACAGCGATTAGCATTATTAAGAGTATAATCTCTCACTTTCCATCTAACTTCGCTTTTTGACAAGATGGCAAATAATCAGTTAGAACAACAAGAAGAAGTTAAATTAGCTGCACAGTTTCTTTTCAATACTGAGTACAAATTTAATGTTTACTTTCCTCACTTCTAGAATTTATATAGAATGCATTGGCCAGTGGGAACAGGAGTACAAACAACCCAGGTATAAGAAGATAGCGGAGCCTTTTCTCGTCAAAGGATTCGACAAGGATAAATGACGAATTATCTTTTGGAAGGTGATAGCACCTGAATTAAGGTGCAAAATAGAGGGGGGATAGCAAAGCTAAAAGTATGTCAGTTTTTCTACTGGATTGCAATTAATGGATTATGAGACTTTCTACTATGCTATTTTTTCTGATACTATCACTCTTTACACAAGAACGCGGATTGAACAACTGGTCTAGGAACTGGTGGAGATTTTGTCCATAGTAGAGTTATAGATGTCCTACGCGACTACAAATCTCCATACGAAGACAACCGTAACTTGGCCGCTTTACGTGGAACCAAAATGCCTGCAATTTTGACTGAAACAGGTATCATATCCAATAGTTCTGATTTTAAATATTTGAAGTCAAGCTCGGGACAGGATGAGATTGCTAATAAGATTTACAGAGGAGTAAAAGACTGGTGGTTTGTTTAAGGGAGGAATATAAAATGAAGCTAACTCCATTTATTACCGTGCTACTTTCTTTTTTGCTGCTTGCAGCATGTGGAAATCAATCTACTATGAGTCAAAATGTTGATTCGACTCTGAAGAATTTAGCTGTTCAATACATTGAAGCAGAGTACAAGGGTGATAAAGAGTTACTCATGAAAGTAACCGATGAAGAAGCAAAGAAAGCTGTAGAAGAAGATCAACTCACTATCTTTAAAGATCAACGTCTAGATCATATCGTTGATACGAAAGTAGAAAAAATCTCCGATACTGAATATAATTTGGTTGTAACCGTTAGCTCATCTCCAAAAGAAAACGAGCAACCAACAAATTACACCGAGAACTTAACTATTACTAAACATAACGAAGAATGGTTCATTACAAAGGTTGCTAGAGAACAATAGAAGTAAAAAGGAAGGCTATATTAAGCGTTCGAATTCGAGCGTTTTTTATATTCACAACGAGTATCTCTTTTTTGTGTTAATCCAAGTGGAAAAGTTGGCCAAGTTGACTGGGCCAATCCGGTACCAGATTATAAACGGGATCTGTACCGATATGAACACGACAAATTTTCAGCTCCTGGTTTCGTACTCTTGCTTCAGATGCCGTCCAACCGCAGAGAGTGGAAGAAGGTCCTTTGCAAATCGTGGCAAAAGTCGTCAACTTCCACGAGTCAGAGGGATTTGCCATCATTGAAGTAGAGGCTCAAAAAGTCCGTGCCTGGATCAGGAGTTGGGTAAGAG
This sequence comes from Brevibacillus halotolerans, assembly GCF_026891775.1. NCBI lineage: Bacteria > Bacillati > Bacillota > Bacilli > Caryophanales > Paenibacillaceae > Brevibacillus > Brevibacillus halotolerans. The sequence goes on along the minus strand of NZ_JAPTNK010000009.1, from coordinate 101,542 downwards.
TTTTAATCCAAAGACATGATATGGATACTCATAGAGGTGTCGCCCTGTATGTATTATTCTGGTTCCTGTATAACGGAAGATGGTAACATTTAATCCCATTTTATAGAAAAAACGTTTATAAACTACCATAAAGTACATGATTAATAGTATAATTTATACCATTAAAAGGGTGATTATAATGTGTGGGCGTTTTACACTGTTTGCTAAACCTGATGATCTTAAAGAAAGATATAATTTAGAAGAGATCCCATTTGAACTTAAACCCAGATATAATATAGCTCCATCGGATTATATAGCTGCAATAATTAACCATAATGGCATAAATCACATTGGTCAGCTTAAATGGGGGCTAATTCCATCTTGGGTTAAAGAAGAGAAGACGACTTATAAAATGATTAACGCTAAAGCGGAAACGATTAGAGATAAACCATCCTTTAAAAATTTAATCATCAAAAAACGTTGCATAATTCCAGCTGATGGGTTCTATGAGTGGAAGCGAATTGAAAGTGATAAACAACCAATGAGAATCATGATGAAAGATGAAAGTGTATTCTCATTCGCTGGATTATATGATACTTGGATCAGTCCAAATGGTGAAAGAGTAAATACATGTTCCATAATCACAACCAAGCCTAATGCTTTAATGGGGGACATACATGATCGGATGCCTGTAATACTAAAGCAAGAAGATGAAGCATTGTGGTTAGACAGAGGGATGCAAGAGGGAAATGTATTGGAATCTCTATTGCTATCGTATGATGAAAATCAAATGAAAGCTTACCCTGTTTCGAAAATGGTTGGTAATGTTAGATATGATATTCCTGATTGTATAGCTGAAATTTAAACATGAGAAGACATATAGAGGAAGTAAATTATAGTTTATTTTGTTATTTGGATAGAAAGATAGCCAATAATAGGGAGCGGAAACAGAAGGAGTCATTAAAATAACTATTTAATTAGTTATCACAGATGAAGCTGTGACCCTATTCTTTTATAAGCGTACACTGTTAACATTCTTAGATGCTACCATCATTTTATAAATATGAAAAGGAGAGAGAACGTGATAAACCTAGATGAAGTCCTTCAAAGAATCAAAGAAGATATGATTAAGACATTAGAAGACACAATGCCAGAACATTTATCTAAAAATAAAGATTTATTTGATTCCTATTTTGAAGTATTAAAATCAGTAGAACAATTGATTGAAACAAAAATGAACCACATGTCTAATTACATTACTCAATTAGATGAAAGCTTAAGAAAAAAGAGAACGATTTCTCCAGATGCGGATAGAGTATTAACTAATAAACAAGATGAATTGGAGGATGAGAATCAAGAAGTTACCATTGATTCCTCCGAATCATCTGTACTTGAAACTTATAATGATCAGATACAAACAACTGAAAGGCCAATGTATCTCTTTGAACGAAAAATTTTAGGAGGATATCTTCCAAAAATTAATGCAATTGTTCCAGAGGGAATTGTAAGAAAATTGGGTCTTGAACACCACGATTATGTTTATGCAACTGAAGTGGCTTCTTTTAATCATTTTAAAAAATATCATTATGAACTTGCTAAAAAAGCAGATATTGTAACTCCAATCGATCGGGTTGAATATAAATATTGTCCGATTGAATTGGATGGATCACTTTTGGTTATTCGGAAAAGCTTAGAAACCAATTTAGATATACGAATTGATGGGGTTCCACAATCTATTCGTATACCTGATTTTGAAATTTCGAGAATCAAACCACCTCTAAGCGAGGGAGATATTATTGATATTGCTTTTCCTGATGGAAAGCCAGAATTGTGTAGAATAACATATATCCATCGAGTTGACCATTTAGAAATAGACCAGAAGAGCAGCAAATTTCAAAAAAAAAAGGACATTTACTAAAGATCTAAAATCAGTTGAATTAAATTTAGAAGGAAAACACGTACTAATTGTTGGAAACGATCCTAATAAGGCGCACTATAAAGAAAAAGTTGAATCGAGAGGAGGCATTTTTTTATCGGTTGATGATAAAGATTCCATAACATCCATTGAAGCTTGTGTCAAAAAAGCCGATGTTGTTATCTTGCTTTTGGCTAGGTTAGGACATGTACTCATGAAACAAGTAAAAAAACTTTGTAAAGAGTGGAACGTTCCTTTCGAAACAACATTTAGCATCGGTGCAGATAAAATTACTCAGCTCGTGTCCGAAGCCCTTATTAGTAACTGAGGGATTTAAATTCTATATTGGGGTCCTACCACATCGCCATCAACAACTTAAAATAATTTAGTACCCCCAAAACGAAAAATACGCTATTCTTTCCGTAGATTCATAGGAGAGGATGGCGTTTTTTATGGAAATCTTAGACGAGCTACAGCTTTTTTCTCAAGAGCTCCAGCGTTGCTTAGTGCCTGAAGCTCTTGAAGAGCTTGCCAGAGAAGCTGGTTTTACAAACGGAAAAGTAAAGTACCAGTCTTAGGAGTTAGTTGCACGAACGGTTGTTATATTCCGTGAGGTGAGAAAAATGAAGATATCTTTAAAGCATACTAAAAGTTCTTTGTGGTTATTATCAGGATGGATTATTGGTTAGTTTATAGAAGGACTGGCATTTCACAAGGCTCTAGCCATGAAAAGAAGGCCCAAGACGGTAACTCCAATTCCTGATAGAGCGGCGATAATGGCAACTCTTTGAGGGGTGCGGGTACTGAAGTGTCCTTCTTCCAGCACGACCCGTTGTGCTTCAACCATCTTGTTCAATTGATAGGGGCTTACAAATCGAATCAGGCGGACGCCAGTTGTCCGCCCCATATGTATTGTAATCTTCCCCTTACCGGCGGACATGACTAGACTGGACATCCGTCTGCAGCCGCTGTACGCGGGATCGAGACGATCTTCACGAAGACAAACTCTCCGGTTCCTGACCATCGCCCCTTTGGTATGGCACATCCGGATCATCCTGACTACTGTCTATAGCTGGATCCACTTGCAAAGTAGAGCTGATGGTCAGAGTTTCTTGGCCAGCTCCTCGCTCTAACATTTCTGATTTCAACACAAGCCAACCGAAACATTTTGAAAAATCCTCTGTCTATGCTGCCGCCTTTTTGTGTCGCTTGAAGCCAATCTCCCATTGATCTGCCACATATGGAAGCTGTGGGGGCTCATTGGGCTTGGTCACAATCGGAATGGAAGCTCCGTGGCATACGCCACCGTGAACAACCTGCTACGAATGGAGGACACCTATACGCGCCAGACCTTTTTGATCCGGAATGACTTGATCGAACGATTGAAGAGAGTAGCGGCTACGCAGAAAAAAGGGTTCAAAACACGTTTAATGAATTATGTATTGGAAAAAGAGCTCGACGAGCTCAATCCATCAGGAGAGACCTGAGATGTTTCAGGATCGTTATTTGAATGACCGGCATCCAGCTGATCCTGCGGAATTCGATGTACAAGGGCACCTTGGTGTTCCATAGCCGCAAACGAATCAGGGAAAATACCGATACAAGGTGCTGGAGACGATCATCACGGAAGACACCCATCCTGCGATCATTCCGCAGGACGAGTGGGAGCTGGCTTATCGAAAGGGCGTGGAAGACAAAAGGACAGACGGCAGGCATTCACCCGCCAGAAACCGGCTGCCAAAACCAGGGCTACCACGCTCAAGGACCTGCTGTTCTGCGGGATATGCGGAAATAAGCTTGAGATTCAAAAGGAGAAAAATGGGGTTCTGATCATCAGACACTGCAGACATAAGAGGCCTGACAGCGGCAGGGATTGTAACAACTAGGGAGTGAAGCTGAATCTGCTGGAAGAAGAAGTACTACTGGAGCTCTGGAGACACCAGAAGCAGCTGGTGATTCATCATCTACAGCAGCAGAAGGAAAGCCTCCTGATGGAACTCCAGGAACGTCGGAGTCTCATTGAACATCAGCTGCGGGAGAATGAGCAGGTACAGTCGATGCTGGCAGAAGCAGCACAGGTCATAAGATCGGCCGCTTTGATATGCTTAAATCCATCCCCTAAACGCCTCCTTTATCTTCCTACCATTCCCAATTATGCGGTATACTAATAATGAACCAAAATACCACTATATATTGTTAGTCCAACCAACAATCATCGGGGGAGTCTTATGGAACAATGGTTTTATTTCCTACGAAGCCCTCTGGACGACTTGGATGCAACGATCCAAGAATTGATTTATCGTTCCTTTTACCAATTCGTCTATAGGGATGTCTATTTCATGGTTTGTGACCACTCGCATTCAGAAGACATCATTCTGGAGGCTTTTCTAAAAGCTATTAAAAACGGTCCTAAAATGCGCTCTAACACTAACATTCCCGCTTGGATCAAGTTACTAGCACGCAATACTGCCCTGGATTTTTTACGAAAATCTAAACGAGATCGTCAGGTATTGGCGGAATCTTACGTTAATATTAGTGAGACGTTTTTTGATGAAGTAAGTGTCGCATATGAAGTGGAAACTAAGCAACGAGACGAAGTTCTATATCAGGCCAGACGCTGCGCCATTTTTGGCTAAATAGTTCGCGGCTGAAAAGATGGAATCCCAAAGGTTCCACATACTGTCATGGGCCGTATCTACGCCATATCCGGCTTTCATGGCCAAGTTCAACTTTTCATTTTCCGAAAATGACTTTATTTTACTCAATTTTGTAACATTTTCCATGTTTTTACGTCTAACTATCGAAAGCACATTAGGAGGTTTAGCAATTGAAAAAAATTGTGCTTCTATTATCTACTGTTCTCATTTTTTCTAGTGGAATAACAGCATGCTCAAACGGATCGACATCAAATTCTGCAAAACAAGAGCAATCAAAAGCAGGAACACCTATTTCTTCTTATTCAAATGTTGTAGATGACATTAATTAGTCAACTTCCGGTTTATTGAGCAAATCTTCCAGTTAGCAAGCGAGTAAACAGGCGAAAACATAACTTTATAGTGGGAGTGTGAAATATGAAAAAAATATTATTGGTTTGTATTATGATAATGTTGATGCTAGCATCGGCTTGTGGAAATGTTGAAACGACATCAAATCCAAATACTTCTAGTGAGCATAAACCTGAAACGGAAGAGTCTATTATTCCAAAAAACACATCCGAATATTGTACTGTAGAACGTATAAGTTTGGATAGTGAAACTGAAAAATATTTCTATGGAACTTGGAAAGTTGAGAAGCTTTTAGGATTTGCAAAATCATATAATGATGCTTCTGAATATCCAACAGGGCAAAAATTTATTGGAGATGAAATTATAATCAAAAAAGACTTTTTTTCATCAAAAGGACTTAAAAACTATAGTAATTATCAATATGAACTAAAAAATCCATTATATGAGATTACAGCGACATGCTATAACTCTGACTCTTTTTATAGATTATATAAAATAGATATCCCTGGCTTAAATATAAATGATGTAGTAAAAGCAATAGATATAAGTGACCCTTCTACAAAACTTAGCATACCTGTAAGTGTAAGTTTTTTTGTTGTTAATAACGATAGGCTTATCTTGTTATCAGAGGCAACTATTTTTGAGCTTAAAAAAATTACTGATTAAATGAATTAAGGTTATGTAATAAGTTCAGTACTAATAGAATAGAAAATATCCAGGAAGGTAAGGGTATCCTATAAGCGATTCTGAAAATGCCTGTGAATATAATTTTTTAAACAAGAAAGGTCAGCCTAAAGGCTGACCTTTCTTGTTTATGTCGTAAAACGATTAAACTATAGTGTATATACTGGATATTTATGAGTATACATCATGCCTTTACAAAATAAAGTTGCTTCTTCATTTCTTCTTTTTTGTAAATTTCTATCATATGAAAATGCTTTGCTGACTAATTTTGAACAAGTATCAATTTGACTTTGTAAAAGTGGACCAACAAAAGTTGGATATATATGCGCATTGGCAAGCATAGCTTTTACATCATTGGTTGCTAGCACCCCAGGACCTGCATTAAAAGTGAGCGAAACAAGTGCATCAAACTGAGATTGTGAAAATTTATGACCTTTAGGAAGTACCAATTTATTTACTGCCGCTACAGCACTTGCAGTATCATTAGCAAAAAAAGTATTTGCTTGAGACTGAGAAATTGGTGAAGTATAACCTAGATTTAAAGATTTTGATAGAGCATCAGCTTCTGCTTGGGATAGAAGAGAATCATTTGGATTACCTGTTGTATTTTTAGTATATGTTTTAGTCAATGTAATCAAATGTCCCCATCCAACTGTTGGATACCCATAAGGATCTCCATAAAATTTCAAGGAAAGTCCCTCATGTTTTTTGATAAGGTTTGCTCCATCTGTGCCTAAAGAAAAATTTCCTGCCATATTAAGAACCTCCAATGAATTTTTGTTTTTTTATGAGAGCCGCGCGCGCTGTATTTGCTTCTCATATATAAGGGAAATTTAAGAGAATCTTTAACAACCGGTTATAAAAGAATTTTTTAGATTTCGTTTTTCTCTTCATCTTGATTAAGGATGAGCTCCAGGAACTCTAATGTAATTGCCGAAATGACATCTTGGGTTGGCAAATAGATGAAGTTGCTGACACGTTTAATATCTTCCTTATAAAGCTCGATCAGCTGCATCATAGCTGCGGTGTCCTTTTGTCGGGCTGCCCGAATAAGTCTTAGTAGTTCGCGATCTGGGATAATTGTTGAATCATTTTTCTTTTCCATTTGTTCACCGCCTGCTGGCTCATTTGTAGGTTTTTAGCTACTTCTGCTTCTGTGCGGCCTTGGAGGTATATTTGGTCTATAATCGTCTTGCCCTGAGGAGGAAGGGAATCTAGCAGCTGCCGAATCCATATTTTGTTCTCAGATGCATTCGTAAAATTTATGTAGGATGGAATACTGTCGTAGATAGGGTCCTCTTGATTTCGTATCTTCTTTGCTCTGTATTGCACTCTCCAGCCGATACGATAGATCTCGCGTTTGTAGCGTTCATAAATTTCGTGCTGTTCATCCATTACCTCTCGTCCCCTTTCGTTACTAAAAGTTACCCTTATATAAATAGGGAAAATTTAGGCTCTGTTTTACAACCAAGGGAACAAATGTTCCCGTATTATTATACCATTTTTCCCTATATTTAGTTGTGATTTGAGTGATTAAACTTCCCTAAATATAGAGGCTTTTGTGGAAGGGGGGGATGGTATGGAAGTGGCAGATATTGTGTCAATGATTGCGAACGTTGGCTTCCCAGTTACACTCTGCTTTATCTTGATACGTTATGTGTTAGATACAATAGGAGAGCGGCTGGATAGCCTGGATGCCTCGTTAAAACAACTTGCCGATGCTATTCAGTCGGTCCAGCGTAAAAATGAACAGGAATAGCTAAACGACTTTCTGCCTCTATGAGATTCTACTGATGAGGGAATTGAAATTAACGCACATGTCATGGAACCGAGTGAAGTTCAATCGATATTGGGCCAATTTTCGGGCGTTGAATTAAAGAAAGCAAATGAAATAAATAAGGAATCTGATTCTCCTTATTTTTATAACGTTATTATCCGTCAGAAGAGTGATGATTCTGAAGTTTACAGTTTTATGGTTTATAACCAAAAATCAACCTCAATCAGGGAGAACAATCATACTCATAACTACACGATAACCAATGATTTCGACTTTGATGCTTTTAGGGCTTCGATCGATAAGCTTTATTCCGCTAAATAATACGATGTGAAGAAGGGCAGCCGTTTAGGAGCGATGCCACTGAAAAACATAGCTTTTCAAAGGCCAAAAGAAAATTCATCAAAAAAGACGGCATTTCATTCGAAAATACGTGAATGAATGCCGTCTTTTCGCTTACTATCACGAGATGGGAGGAGGATTATTCCTCCGTCAGCTTCAATATTCGTTTTAAGTTCACTGCAAATATGGCCATCGCTCCTTGGATTTCCATACCAACGTGAGTAAGACATGATTAGAAGAATAGCAGGTAAAAATATCGACCATTTAAACCTTTTGAGACGGTCCATTATCTTGGAATCGATAATTGTAGCTATTGTGCGGATTGTCGCGAAAAACTTAGACCTGGTGAAGAAGATGACCCGAATGATATGGCGGATGGGTTCCAGCATTATACGTAGGCTTTCATGAGGAAGGCCGAGAGAACATTCTTCAGCTTATTAAGCTCTGGAACGAAAAGAACCAAGAAACTTATAACTCGGAACATCAGATTAGTGTATCGAAATAGGTTGGAATCCATGTAAAATCCTCATAATTCTGTCAAACGCCAAGCCTTTATTAGCTTGGCGTTAGGATTCTCATGACCCGAGTTTGTTGCGCCTCTAGGTGCGTGTAGGGTATTTTTAGCTTTTCAAGAGAGGATCAATTATATGAGCAAAAGAAGATTAACGTTTGTTCTCTTACTATCTTTTTGCATCACTTTATTTTTTGTATATCATAAATCAAGTGAAACATTAATTTATGTATCAGCTAGTGGAGGGAGTGACCCACCCTTATAAAAGGGGAATTATAGATAAGCAAAATAGTATTGATGTGTAGTAGATCCGAATGATATATACCGATCCCTCAGATGGAACCATTATAAACTCACAACCAGGAATCCATTATTTGAATAGGAAATAAGCGTTAGATTTTGTACGGCACCCGGCATGATGCTCTAAGATTAAATTACTTTTCTAGTGAGGTGCAGCCAATCTCCTTCCATTTTGGAAATTATTGGCCAAAGTGTTCAAACAGATATACCTAAAGAGGATATTCAGCAGCTGGCCCTTGCTTATATAGGCACATCACCCACAAATAATACTACCTTACAGCCAATGCTTATTAGGATAAGAAACAACCTTTACTATTATTTCGGATAAGAGCTTAAAATCTCTTTGATTCCATTTACAACTTTAATTCAATCTAAATCCCTTACAGCAGACATCGTTAGGGGATTTACTATTTAGATTTATAGATTTACTTAGTTTTTCTATTCATTTTTTCTACGTGCCGCATACTTTATTTATATTTGTACTTCACTCCTTTTTTAGCATGTTTTAAAAAGTTTCTTAGTACCCCCTTAACGGGGGACCAACATACGATTCATAAAACCAAGCAATGAAGCTGAATAACTATTAAGTACGTATCATATTGCTCAAATGCTGACAAGTAAATTAACACGTAGGGAATTAAAAAAGATTGCGCCAAACGTAAAGATTGAAAGAACAACTATACAACTCTATTCCACTAATATAGTAAATCCCCTAACGATGTTTATTGAAAATCTATTATTTGGGATTTACCTTTTTCCTCTCCCCTATATCATCATTTTTTATCTAATGGCATAATTTTTCTTCTATAGGTATAATGAAGAACATATATTCCTTTTTAATTGAAGGAGGATCTTCATGGTTGAAAAAATAAAAAACCTACAAAAAGTAGGCTTTTCTCAAAAAGAATTCTTTTATATCTTCGTATTAACAGAACTCCGGAAGGAAAATCAATATATTAGTTCTATGTTTTTAAATCTCCAAAACACGTTTCCAGCAAAAAAGCATTCACGTTCCCAATTTTATCGTGTTGTAAAAGAAATGGATGAGTCTTATCGCTGGATTGAGCCTCTCCCAACAAAAGGAAACAAAATAATGTACCGGATAACACAACCTGGTTCTTTACTCTTAGATAATTACAAGTCCACTTTTTATCTCAATTATTCTTCTCTTCTTATTACCTGCGAAAGGTTTTTACATAAAAACGGCCATACAACATTTCCTGATTTAACTGAAGAACAGCAGCGATATTTTAGTAAGATAATTGACGTGAAAGAATTACTATTTTACTTTATTTTAAAAAGACTTTGTAGTACCAAAAAAAGATATTATGGCTCTGAGATTCGCCAGGAATTAAAAAGCCTGTATGGATGGTATTCCAGTGAAGGCTATCTCTATGATGTTCTTCATCAAATGGAAGCTAGCCTATTAATTGAAAGTCAATGGAATGATATCGAGAGAAGACGAAAAAAATATTTTAAAATTACAATAAAAGGGATCAAAGCGTTTCCTACTATCGAGCAAAATACCCATTATAAGCTTCAACAAATTCATCAATTTATTTCTGATATTCTTACTCTATTTAATAGAGCATAGTTTCCATTTATCTTTGTTTTAATATCCAATTAACAAATTTTACTGATTTTGAGTATATTTTGCTATCATTATTCGGATTCCAATATACTTCTAAATCTTTTAAAGGAAAAGACTGCTTCCTATGAGTTAACACTAGATTTATTTTAAATGGAATGCTTTAATATGAAGTAAGAATGATAAAAACGACAAACCCTATACGCTTGAGGGAAGCCCCCCATGCTTAGTCTTTTAGACAAAGTATGGGGGGCTTTTTATTTTGCAAGAGGACGGTGTAGAATTTTGACCAAAGATAATCAGTTGCATAATATCAGATCCTCCTCCACAATAAGGAAAGAGGGGGGAAAGAGTATGTCCGTCAAACTCCAGAAAGCTTTACACACTTTCATTGATAAGATAATTAATATTGAAGATATGAACCTTTCAGATAGAGAAGTAACTGCACTTAAAGAAGAAATTATCGGAGAAGCTGCAGATCATTTATTCCGTTTCAAAAAAAATGAACTAACAGCAGTTGAAAATGACTTGTTGAAAAAAAGAACCCTTTCAACTAACGTCGATTCCGAAACCATTAAAATGATTGATTATGGTTTACGGATCATTAACGATGCACTGGAGAAGAGAAAAAAGAGCTATAGAAATCCAGATCATCAAGTGAGTACTAATGTTCTAACGCATGGGGCCGTTTTGTGGGTTGGAGAAAAAAATAAAAAAGATCAATGTAAACAACGAATTATTACAGTAAAAGAAAACAACGGTAACAAGCTTACTTATCAAAATGATCGCGGAAGATTCCTAAGTATGTATGATACCAAAGTCTTTCTTTCATTGCATAAGATCTGGGAACTTAAAGGAAAACAAAAAGAATTCAGATTTACTGAGTATGAGCTACTACAACAATTAGGAGGAGGAGTCAGCGGGAGAGAATACAATATGGTAAAAGAATCTCTAGAGAATTTGTTTAATACTTCTGTTATCATGCAAGCTTTTTATATTAAGCAGAAGAACAAAAAGATTCTTACACAAAAATTTCATCTAGTTCAATCGCAAGGTAAACTAGAACATACCTCTGAAAATGATGTAGTATACTCATGCGAACATATCATTCAGTTCTCAGATTATCTCCATCTATCATTAATAGAAGGATATGTTAGTTATATTAGTTTAGCTATGATAGATGATCTAAGGGGACTTGCTGCACAAGCTCTTTATATCACTTTATGTGGCGATCAATTAACAGCAGAAGGTTGTTTTCAGTATGGTATTGCTGAATTAGCTGAGAGAATTGGGTTGTCAGCTGAATTGCCTTTAAAAAAACATAAGCAAACACTGAAAAAAGCATTTGAGGAACTAATTTCTGCTGAGATCTTACATAATTATATTTTTATCAAAGATAATGATACGGTTAGACTTTATCCAACCGATTGGTTTAAGTCTGTAGTGGTTTCTTCTGATACAGCTCTTTCCGTTGAAGATAATAATGAGCTATCAACACTTTTAGAGCAAGTTATTAATGACCAGTTAGTTTTACCTCTATAAACTGTGAGTTTAGGTATTTGACCATACAAACAAAAAATGCCAGTATCTGTTATAATTAGGATTACTGACTCTTCTATTTTACTTGTACATAGATTTCAACATTTCATCTATGTACAATTTGAATATTGGGATGAGATACATCATGAAGATGCGGAAATTGAAGCTCTCGAAAGTGCGTACGAAGATCTAGGTGAAGGGTAAGAAATTAGTGTCCTTAATTGGACTCCTTTTTTGTTAATTGTATACATTAGGCTCCTTAACGTCTTCCTCGCCAGTTGTAATATTACCTATTAAAAGAGCATTGTAGTTATTAAAGTACCATTGATATCCACTAAAGATTACGTTAAGATAAAAATATCAATTGATAATTTGCAATTTTTATTTATTCGTCAACCTAAAACCTAATGCATATCTTTCTCTAGATGAGGAGTTCACCAAAGAAAGCAATGCCGGTTTTGTAAGGGAAGCAAAGTGTAGGTTTCCAAGTTAGCATACTGAAAGAATGATCAAATGCTAGATCAGTACCAATTTTCCTAATTTATAGGAATTCCTTTCCCTAAATTGGTCATAATTAATTAATAGTAAGCATTGTAGCAGTTTACTAGTTATTATTTTTTTATCCACCAGTTAACTAAGTAAACTAGGTTAACCTATTGATAATACTAAGTTTTAAAGTTAACCAAAAGAAAGAAGGGAAATTCTATGGCAGAAACGACAAAAGGCTTTAAAATGACAGATGAGTTAAAAAGCAAAATTAATAGCACTATTGAAACATCTGGAATGACAGATAAAGAGTGGATTGAAGCTGTAACCAACCTCTGGGTGATGCAAGATATGAAAGCAGGAATGCTGGACTTCAAGAAAGATATTTCAGAGATAGAACTACATACCAATAGAATTAATGAAGTAGTAATCAATATGATTCAACGATCCGCTTTTGAAAAAGAAGAGATACATCGTAAAGCTGAAGAATGGAAAGAGTCAAAGAATCTAATGATTGAGGAATGTCATATAGAAATTAGCGATTTAAAAAAGGACCTACAAGCTGCTATGGAGGAAGTAGAACGGTTTAAACAAATGAAAGATGAAGCTGAACGTCTTGTCCGGCAGATGGAAGAATCCAGTGAAAATAATAAGCTTTTAATTCAGGAATACAAAGAGAAAAACGATACGTTAACCGGTCTCGTAAATGATTTTCGCCAAGGCTATGAAGAGAGTAAGTCATTTAAAGACCAAGTTATCCAGTTAACACAACAAAACGAAAAACTTCAAGAGGAACTGAGAAAAGAAAGTGCAATTCTTCAAAACAAAGAAGAAATTCATAAAGAAATTCTTCGACAAACGAAAGAACGTCATCAATCCGAACTCGAACGTATTATCGAAAAGAAAGATGTTGAAAAAGAACGTGAACTATTACACCTCCGAACTGAGTTTCAGGACAAACTCCAAAAAGCAAATGAAGAATCCACAGCTAAAATTCAAGCTCTATATGAACGGATTGAACAAATTAGAAACGAACATGAAGAAGAGCTAACTAAACCAAAAAAGAAATGAACTGCTAAAATTTTACGCTAAATTAGAAAAAACATAAACCGGTAGTCCTTAGCTGATAGGATACCGGTATTTTTTTATTTAGTATTGGAGTACCACAACAAAGTGCGGATTTTATACACTAGTTTTCCAGAGGTCAAACAGCACATAGTACCAGAATAAGACCAAGTTCAATTTTTGAGGCCTTTTGCAAATTTGTAGAAAAAATAATGGGTATTTTTTTAGCCTAATAGTACTCACAAGTACGAGGGGTTAATCTCTGAATCTATTTTTTTAAGGTACTTACAAGTACGAGGGATGAAGGCTAATAATAAATATAAGTACTTAAAAGTACGAGGGTGATATTCAGCTCTCCCTGATAACTATGCTGGGATGAAGGCGGTACTCACAAGTACGAGGGTATATTCAGCTCTCCTTGATAACTATGCTGGGATGAAGGTGGTACTCACAAGTACGAGGGTATATTCAGTTCTCCCTGATAACTATACTGAGATAAAAACGGTACTCATAAGTACGAGGGTTTAACCATCGAATATCTAAGTTAGGTACTTAGAAGTACGAGGGATAGGTACTCACAAGTACAAACATTTAGTACTCAGAAGTACGTGTTTAGGGTACTCACAAGTACGAGTTGATGAGCATTTTAATTACGTGTAAGATTCTTTTAAACTATTTATGCGAGGAGGGAGACAAAAATGAAGATAATTGAAAGTTTTATTAATCAAGACATTAATACATTGTCTTCTAAAAAAATTGATCTTTGTCTCTCACTCTTTAAATATATTGATTGGGATTGTCATGTCCGTTTTTCGACTATTGAACGTTTGGCATCTGAAATTGGGACCACTGTAAAATATGTAAAAGAAATGATGAATGAACTTAAACGGGATGGTGTTTTGTCTTACCATCCTAATAATCCAGATCTAATCCGATTCGAGCTGGCAAGCGATAACCTTGAATGGGAACGCGGGGATCGTTATTGTAAACCGTTTTTCTTTTTCGATAGCCCTGAATTTAAAAGACTAAAAGTTAATGCTAAACGTATCATTTTAAAAGCTGCTCTCCAATTATCTATTCAAAGTTCGTCTCAGAATACGACTGTTGTAATGGAAAAAGAAACATTTTTCTCACGTAAACAATACCATTTGCGTAAATTACCTCTTGATAATGAACGCTTTTCCTTATCAATTCGTGAGATAAATGCTAAGCTATTTGGAATTGTGGATGTACAAATACATAAATCTGTTGAGACAAAAAAAGAATTTGTAGTTTTTAACTTTGTTCCAGAAATCCTTACCCAATTTTATACGATCGAACGTGAAAGAAGCCTTCTTAAAGACACTTTTACATGCTACGGTGTAGTTAAAAATCTTTCTCCAGAAACCTACCAAGGAATACTAGCGACCGCTAAAGGTTTTATTCACAGTTTAGTAAAGGAGTCCGAATTTCTACTGTTAAATAAATATTCTATTCGTGCGACTTCTTACTCGAAAGCAGAAGAAGAAATACTTAAACAAAAGCGTACTGTTCGTTATCTGGCCCGCTCCATTTATGACGAAGCAGTGCGTTATTTGGCGAGCAGTTTAAACTCTTTAGAACTAGAATTAAACACACCTGGTGCAATATCAGCCTATTTTCGTGGTATCTTACACAATATCTCCCTTGAAAAAATGACAGAAAACGCCAAGGAAATTGATAGATACCATAGCTTTGCTATGTCTTTTAATTCTCTTCCAGATTTTAAAGGGGGGAAATCAAAATATGAGTATCTAAAAAAACTTGGCTTTGAAGGATTCACTATAATTGATCAAGAAACTATTTTTTATGCTACAAAGAGGTATCAATTCATTTTTGATCTACTGAAAGGAGTTTGTCACAAGTGGTTTGAGTCCAAAATTTCCCAAACCCTACTCAACTTCTCAGGATACGATATGTTTGATTTGTCAGGTCAAAGAACAGCTAGCATTTCAAAAGAAGATACTAGAAAAAAGCTTACAGATTTGAGAAATAAGGAGATCAACAAATTAGAAGAGATAGAAAAAGAAGTGAAAGAAGAAAAACATCCTTATCAATTTCATGAAGTTACTCTAAATTTGCTCGAGGCTTATAAGAAGACAATAGAGTCTAGTTATGCTCATATTTATAAAAAAGTAAGTTAACTATACTACTACAGCACTGGTCGAAAAGACGAGTGCTTGTTAGGGTTCCCTTCTTTTATTCCTACCTCATTTTCTTAATCCGGAAAGTATCTTTATCTTCAAATCTCACATATTCATTGACCAGAAATCCTTATTTTATAGATATGGATTTTTTTTATTTCAGATTTTTGTGCAGATCAAACTGTGAATATGTCAAAAGTCTTGTTAGTATGTCATTTATAACCGTGGATTGTTAAGTTATCCTGTGAATCTATTATTTTTTCTGTTTATGCGCAAAAGAATCTCGATAAACCGTTTCACAGATATCATTGTTTTCTCACTTTATCCTATTGTATTAATTCATTATTTATATTTATTGTTATAATGAATAGCGATAATATATTATGTTTAGAACTAAATAAAAATATTCTTACTTATGAATGATGGAAACACCACGTAACACATAAGATCTTTTTCTTATGTGTTTTTTTAATGTAGGAGGTACTATATGAAAAAATTTCTTTTATTATTTTTGCTTGTAGGGACAATAGGGGTATATCTATACACGAAAGAAAGTGCCAATCGAAATAATACTTATCATTTATCAAATACTAAAGAGGTAAAAAATTCTCCAATAAAGAATGAGGTAGAAGAAATAATGAAGAGTTACTATGATTCTCTTATTGCAGAAAGATACAATGAAGCAGCCTCCTTTATAGGATCGAATAAACCGAAAGAAATTCTATCGAGACAAATACAAACCCAGATGAGTAAAGCGAACTCCAGGATTATGTCTTATAAAGTCAGCAATATTACTCCATTGAAAAATAATCTATATAAAGCGTCTGTTACTCTTACTTATCTCAGGGATAATCAACATTTAAAATCAGAAGAAATCCTCCTAGTAGAAAAGAAAAATAAAAAACATTGGGTAATAAAAGAAGATAATATTTTAGAAATTACAAAGCTTGACTACAAAATTACAAAGGATGATAGCTCAATTCATATAGGAGCTATTAAAAAACAAGAAGATACCACTGGCCAATATTTAGCTATTTCGCTAGTGAACAAGAGCAATACACAATATATTAAGGTCGGGGATAAAGAAGTTCCATATGCGATCATTAGGAGCAAACATATACCAGTTCAAAGATTAATGATTCCTCCTAATCAAGGCGCTCAAATATTAATACCGTTTAATGAGAAAGTTACACCAGATCATCTAGAACTAATGGAATTCTATAGAAGTAAGGCTGAAGGGGTACCGATATATAAAATAAGCATCTACCTATCGTTAGTAGAACATGATATTACCTTTTAATACAAACCAGCTCTCTTATATGGAAGGATTTTGAATTACCTTATCGAAAGGTGTAGCAGGGAGGTGAATTGGATGAAGGCACATAACGGATCAGGTTGGGGTTATGAAAGTTTTCAAGAGCGGAAACTTTGCATAGAACCTGAATGGAGTTATTGAGTGGCTGCTTCTAAATATAAAATTAGTCAAGGAGAGGGTACTTATGACAGAACCTGATTGGGTTTTTGATTCAAGTTGGCGTGATGATCCTAGATATCATCTAAGTGAGGACATACTTATGGCAGAGCCTGATTGGTCGATTCAATACACATGCATTACAAGTGACCCCGGTTGGTCCGATGATCCAGGTTATTAATCCTTTCAAAGGCCAACCGCTTGTATAACTTAGGGGACTGGCAATCCTAGTTTCAGTATTTGAGCCTTGATGATATCAGGAGTACACAACCTTGTTAAAGTATAGTCGCCATTTACGGCGGCTTTTCTATTTATGGAAGACAGTTGTTATTGGTGGATATATCTTAATATAGCTGAAAGTTTAGCTTTCACATCATTAGGGGAAAATGGAATTGAGATTCTGGGTGCTGAATTGGTTGCGAACCCAAAGCCGTTGCTGCCCGGTGGATTTGAAGCGAAAGTTGTAACGTTCGCATTCGGTGCGCAGAGCATAGATAGATTTGGAGTGTATGCTCTGCCGGTTAATAGAAAGGCGGTAATCATCGAGGATGGTAACATATTTGGTGCAGCCGCGATAATTCCTGCCATTGTATCAGCTTGGATGATCACAGGGGAGGAAGTAGTTTGGATAGTTTGAAGGGGCAGCAGAATTTCTGGCGGGTGCGGTTTGGATGAGTAATTTTTCCGTCCCGGTTCATGGCAAGGCCGGTTTCGCAGATGGGAACGCCGGAAGGCAACTTCTTGGGTTTTTTGGTGCCTCTGAGATTGATGGGGATGAAACACCTGCGTATAGAAACATATTTCTACTTGCAAATTCTTAAGGAATTAGATATTGAACCTACTAACAAAATATATCAAAACGGCATAAAGAAGATTTCTTTATATTATGAAAGGAATTTCAGTCTAAAAATTTCATAAGATCGTATTGTCTTTGTTGTTTTAATAACTTATACTAATTACAAACATATAATTACAAATTGTAATGCTCAATTGGAAAAACCAAGAGCACACAAGATTATTCTTGTGTGCTCTTTTTGTTTTTCCAAGATGTAAGGTCATAAAACTATAAATGTTGTGGAGGATTTTTTTTATGAGTGAACAACATATTTTTTGGACGAATGATCCTTTAGACTTTGTAAAACAAGCAAAAAAGAGCAAAGAGGTATTACAAGCAGTAGTTTGGAAAATTGAATCAAAAGATCTCCCTTTAAGAATAGAAGGAGAAACGAAAATTGAACGAAGAGAAATTGTTCACTTAGACCTTGGTGGTGTTAAGGCGACTTGCTCAGATGAAGAGTTTTCTGAACATGATTTTATTTCATTGAAGGGATTCGTTGGGCATACCGTTAACGTTATTGTTTTAGATGTAATTCAAGGTGATTCTCCAGATGAATTTATTGTAATTGTTTCTCGGAAAAAAGCAGAAACCATTCTAGCTGAAGAAATAAAAGAAAAGTTACAAGAAGGCGCGATATTAAAAGGTACTTTGAGTGGGTACAACGTAAACAATAATACATTATTTATAAATATTGGAGGTATCGACGCTTTTTGTTATTTGGAGGATTGGGACTACGTTCGGATTCCTGATATTAGAGATGCGGGTACTATTGGAGAACCTGTAACAGTCATGGTAAAAAAAGTTCTTCAGGATCCATTCATTATCCGTGTATCTAGAAAAGATGCCATGAAAGATCCTTGGGAGAACGCGTCCGCAGATTATGAAGAGGGTACATCAGTTTTAGGTGTCATTTCAAATGTAGATTCTAAATATGGTATCTTTGTAAAACTTAAAAGAGGGGTTATTATTCTAGCTACCATTCCTAATAAATCGGGGTTACCAAAACCTTTGCCTGGTCAAACCGTAAGTGGGGTAATAAAAACGATTAATGAGCAAGAGAGAAGAGGAAAAATGATCATAACAGGGTATCCACATGGGGTAGTAAAAAGAGCAAACCCTGGCTCCTACTTATATGAATAATATGGTTCACTCTATCCCACAGATAAAGACATTCAGGGATACTAGTGGAAAGATCCCGTTTTGGGATGATCCTAGTGTTACGGGTGGTATTGATCGACCGGCAAATTATCAACCTAGAACCGATATGATGGCGATTGTATCAGACTTTTATCACGGGCGTTTTTTAGAAGAGGACGAATTAATTCTTACCCTCATTCGGGATTCTGTTGTTATAAATGAGAATCAGCTCAGGCGACTTTTGAAGGGGAAGCTTACTTCATCTCGAATCTCCACCAGGATTCGGTATATGTCTGTTTTCGGTGTAACAGATCAATGGAAATTGCGAAGTAGACAAGAAGATGCCTCCTTACCACCGGCCCCATGGAGTGTTGGAATAGCTGGATTCCTTTATCTTAAACATAGGTATCCCGACTTTGTGTTCCATCCAGCTCGTTTACTTGAATTAGGAACAAAAGCACTCCAACGATACATAGCATTAAACGAGTTACGTACACAAATGTACGAATATCAGGTGCTTAGGGGATGGAAGTGGCATGGTGTGATTGATAGTAACCCCAAATTAGGAAAACCTCTTGCGATTGGAGAAATGAAAGGCCCCAAACGTAATATTTTACTTGTTACGGAACGACTACAACAAAGTCAAAATTATATGGAGCATATATCGTCTAGGCTTAGGAATTGGAATACTGTTTTTGTTGAAAATAACAATGCGTTACCTATTATGGATTTTGATAGGCTGCCAGTAGTTGTTCTCCTGTCTGTTTCAACCATTTCTTTTGCACAAGAGGTTGCTAGTAGACTTCATATAGATGGGTTAAAGTTACCTGTTTGGTTTATTATTGATGAATTACTATTTACGAAAGAGCTACCTCAAGCAATCTTAGGGTTAAAGGGAGAGACATTACATCCGATTGGTCTAAATTGGCTAGTAAAACGCGAGATATAGACCTTTCATTTATTACCTCATTCCAAACTATGAAGAAGGGAGGAATGAGGTTTTTTACTACAATAAACAACTGGAGGATTTAATTTGGAATCATTGAATTGGTTGGATCAATTGGAACCCTCGAACGAGGCAGAATGGTTAGTGCTAGCCAGAAAGAAATTAGGTTTAACACAAGGTGAGTTATCGATTAAAACAAAATATAGTGCCATCACTATTTCTAAAATTGAAAATGGAAAATCAAGTATGACTCCTTATTTTAAGCAGCAAATGTCAGTTCTATTAAAAGAAAAAGAAGTAATATAGCGATAATGAAGATAAAGTTACCATTAAAAGCTGTAATTGGAGTCAAATTAGAAAGTCATAGGACAAAATTTGTTGAAATGTATGGAAGATTTAGTGAAATAGTAATAGAAGAAGCATCCTATGAAGGTTTTATAGAGGCTTTTCGTAACTCTGATAAAGACATTGATCTATTTTATGTAGCAGAAGATATTTTTTACCCTTTTTTTGAAGGTAAGAAAGAAGAAGTTAGAGATTACTTTCGAAAAACAATAATAGAAATCAATAAGAAATTCCCACATTCACTTATCCATATACATATACACAACGATAGTATAGGATCATATCCAGAATTGTTCGAGCTGGGGACTGTATTTGAAAGCCATTTTAGAAATAAAAGCACTCTTCATGATCAGCAAATCATAGATCGATTGCAGCGCGTATTTCATATACCACTGGAAGAATTTCAGAAGAAAAGATCTAAAAAGGAAATACACAATAAAAATATCGATTTTTTTCAACAAACCAATACTGGTAATTATGATAAAGTGCCTAATGAGGAAATTGAGTTACTATCCTGTGCTGATGAACGGGTAAGAACAGAAAATGAACAAACGTTCATTCCTGTACAAGTTGATGAGAAACAACAGCCTAAAGAAAATAATCATGAAAATGATGAGCGGCTTATCAAAAAAGTAAATGTCTATGATGATCTGGAGCAGGAAAAAAAGGAGAGTATTAAGCAGCTGATTCAATATGCTGTTGCAGCACAAGAAAGCCATGTCCGAAGGAAACAGTCATTGATAAGTACGATCCATCATAAAACCATAGCAGTAGTGAGCCTTTATAATCGGGCAGGGTCTTCATTTGTGGTTAACAACTTAGCTATTGCATTGGGACAATTTGATTTACCCGTGGGTGTGTTAGAAGGAATTCAACCAATGCCCAAACTCTATACTTTTCTTGGTGGTAAGGAAAAAGAACCACCTTTCTGGAAGTGTTGGTATCATGAAGTTAAAAGTACGAGAAAAGTATGTAAGTATTTGGATCGAGAGTATATCCTTCCTCTTATCCACAAAGATATAAATTGGTTTTTTGAGAATGTAAATTGGATTCCATTCATTCCTCTATCCGATAATAAAGAGTATGCTATTGGTGTTGCCGAATCTTTAACTCTATACTATACGGCTGATGAGTGGCCCTTGTTATTCGTTGACCTATCTCATGACATAGATTCTGGGTTTTCTAAACTTGTTCTAGAGGAAGCTGACGAAGTATGGATTGTGCTCGAACCAGACTTAATTCAGTTAGGATTTATGGGGGAAAGATTGAAACAGATTTCTAAAATAACCAAAACAAATAACCTATTTACGATTATCAATAAAAGTCATCCTTACGTAGAACTAAAGAACTTAAAACATCAATTACAAAAGTTTGAGCAATACCTTGATCCAGAACCACTAACTATCATTCCGTTTTCAGTGGAGTTTCTAAAAGGCGGCACATTTAATCCTTTTGCATATCTAGATAAAACTGCAAAAGAAATTCTAATCCAATCGTTTTTTCCTTTAGTTAAAAGGATGGTAAAAGAAATGTATGTAGATAAATATTTGTCGGTAATTGAGGGGAAAAGAAAGAAGAAAAGTTTTTTGAATAGATTTAGGAATCGTATGTAATAATTAGAGTCTGAGTTCTGTAATCTCTTTAGGACTAATTCATCTCATAGAAATTAATTCAA
This sequence comes from Brevibacillus halotolerans, assembly GCF_026891775.1. Classification (NCBI taxonomy): domain Bacteria; kingdom Bacillati; phylum Bacillota; class Bacilli; order Caryophanales; family Paenibacillaceae; genus Brevibacillus; species Brevibacillus halotolerans. The sequence goes on along the minus strand of NZ_JAPTNK010000009.1, from coordinate 79,780 downwards.
TATTTATGGGGAGCTTTGGCGATCATTTTCCTACATATACTTAACCAAACATAACAAAATAGTATCGTCCGAATTGGTACTTAGTAGAAAAACATTATTCATATACCTATCTATACAAAGTCAACATTCCTTTATGACGAGGACATCGATGTTAAGTTAAATAGTTCCAACAACACTTCCATAGTTGTAAAATATAGTCATCCATTATAAGAAAAGGTGATGACAAATGTTCAAAGCAAAAGTACTAAATGATAACACAATCATTAACCTTAAGAGCAAATACTGGAGTAATAAGAGAGAATCATTAAAGAAAATGAATCGAAATCAGGGATTTGTGTGTCAATCATGTTTAAAAAAGGTAGTGCTTGCTTGGGCAGCTAATCCAAAAACAGCACCACATTTTAGACATAATCCAAAGAATATTGATTGTGATCAGAATGATGAATCCATTGAACACGCAAAAGGAAAGGAATTAATCTACCAATATTTTATAAAAAAATACAAAGATATTGCTGAGGAAATTGATATTGAGCATCATATCCCTCAAACAGGTCAAATTGCAGATGTCTACATCAAATTTAAGAATGGACAAGAATGGGCAATCGAGTACCAAAGATCGAACATGTCTCTAGATACTTTGATTAGACGAAGAGAACTATACGCAAAAGCAAATATTAGAGACATATGGATTGTTGGAGAAAATCTAGCAAAGATTCAAAAGGATGATTCAGTAAGTTTTAAAAGGATTAGTCAAGAATTGATAAGTGATACTTCCTTTGGAAAAAATTGCATTCTCTCATTAAATCCAACAACCATGAAGGTAGGAATTTATAGAAATATCAGCAAGATTAATTCAAGAAAATATAGGTCATACATGCACTTTTATGACTTAGAAAATATAGAGTTTAATTTGATAGGGGAACCATTTGGCTATCGAGATGTCATAGACTTTAAAGGAATAAGCTATAACTTTGTTCACAGGACAAGTCTGACCATAACAAATATTTCATTACAAAAATCTAATATTCCTACATATAAATTTTTAGCTGTACAAGAAGACAATGGGCAGTTCGACAAAACATATATGAATATACCTGATAACTTAATGAAATTCATCCCAAAGACTTGTAGTAATATTGACTGTCAAGTTGAATTCGTATATAGCCATAAGGATATTTCAAAAGTCGGTCAGTTTTTCCCAGTAAAAATCTCTTCTTCCAGTTGGCGCAATAAGTTGGATGAGAAGAAATTTGAAAAAATTAATGAAATTGATTTTACGAGATGGTGGTATCCTATCTTCCTCCTTTATTCAATGGCAACTATGGAAAATAAATATGCCTGGTTGGAGTCAGCTGTACCTTTTGTCAGACAAAGACGCACTCTTTACGACAAAAAGATAATAGAACATCTGTATGAACCTACTGATAAAGTTGAGTTAATACCATTAATGACTGCTGTAATGCGCATATTGAAGGTTCAACCAGAAGATGTTTTGCAAGAAGCTTTAGATAGAGATTTTATTAATAATACCGAAGAAGAGATTACAAATATATTTATGCTAGAACTAATGAGGAAGGTTGAAGTTATTTGTGTTGAAAGGTTTAATGCTCTGGGAAAAGGAAGAATTGAAATAATGTTTTAATAGCTCAACAAAGTTGGGCTTGGTAAAATTAAGAAATGGAGTTATAATAAATGCACATAAATTTGATTGCTTAGTTTCGTTCCTATTGGAATGAGTTTTTAAGGACAGAAAAAATCCATTTTTGGATAACGGTTAGTTTGGCCGTATTTCTAAGAATGGATTTTTTTCTGTCCTTTTTTCATTTTAGAAGGGACTGATAAAAATGAAAAAAGTTATAGGGGGAGCAGCGTTTATCTTTTGGACACTATTGGATTTGTGTGAGAAGTATGTAAACTGGGTATCTTCACCCCTAAAGATCTCTTCATTAGTACAAAATGTAATCATCATCTTTTTAAGTTTTTATATGTTATTTTCTTGCGATCCATTCACATGGGCAATTCGTGATGCAACTGAAGCAAAAAAAGAGCTGTTAATCATTTGTACTAGTCTGAATTTGTTACTACTTTTTATCACAAGAACAATTTCTGGACTCTATTACAACATTAAAAGCTGATATATAGGGAGAGAATTATGAGAGAACAATTGTCAGTAGAGGATGTTAAATTGAATGTGGATATTTTAGATGTTATTCAAGAGTATGTAATTTTACGAAAAAGTGGGCGGAATTATGTAGGTTTATGTCCATTTCATTCAGAGAAAACAGGTTCATTCAATGTTAATCAACAGGAACAATTTTTTAAATGTTTTGGTTGTGGGGCAGGTGGCGATGTTTTTACGTTCCTGATGAAAATAACATCAGAGCCATTTGCAGTAGTTTTAAAGATGTTACATGAGCGCCAAGAGAATCAAAAAAGTGGAATTCAAAGAGTAAGAGAAGGGTCAATTAAGAAGGATACAAAAAAATTACCTGACAAAGAGCTTCATCAGATATCAACTTCCTTGGCTCAAAATCTTGTACTATTAGATAAACACAAAACTCATTTAATGTCCCCGAATAGAGGTCTGTCAAAAAAAGAGATTGAAATTCGTGGTTATCGATCGTTTCCTGATAAACCATGGCAACCTTTTTCTAAAATGAAGAAAATGAACTATGAGGGGTTTCCAGGTGCTTATCTGGTTCAAGCAGAAAGGGACGGGAAACTACATGAATATTGGAGTTTACCTAAATATCCAGGAGGGGGTATCCTCATCCCATTTTACAATGAGTATGGATATATTGTTGGTTGGCAAATAAGATTAGACGAGATACCTAAAAAGGCAGCAATAAAAACGGATTACCGTGATAAATTCAGCGCTTATATTGAAAACAATGAGGTGAAAGTCACATGGTTAAATAAAATCATAGCAACTTTCCCTATTAACGAACTAAGAAAGAATGAATACAAAAGTATCATTACAATGATGGGAGGAAATAAAAAAACAACAATTGGCCAAGTAAGTATAACGGATGGTAATAAATACTTATGGATGACAAGCGGTAATAAATATAAAGGGACGGAGGCGGGGAATCCTTTGCCCGTACACGTTTCAGTTCCGTGTGAGTGGCAACAGAAAAGAACACCGGGCGTTTTGCAAAAAGTAAAACGTGCATGGGTAACTGAGGGACCTATAAAATCTGATATATCTTCAGAAAGAGTTGGAGAGGTATTCTTAGGAGCCCCAGGTATTCAATCTTGGAAATATTGTATGCAGATCATAGATAACATGGGAATAGAGGAAATTGTTTTAGCATTTGATATGGATATTGCTGACCATAAAAAGGAAGCGTTACGAAATGCTATTAAAAATTTCAAAGAAGAGTTATATAAGTTATTTCAAATTAAGAAATGTTCAGTAGCTTTGTGGAATAAAGAACAACATGGTAAAGGAATTGACGATATTTTAATTAGAGGGTACTATCCAGAAGTAAGAACACTATTTGAAAGATAGATTTTCCTACTTTTTAACCCCTGCTCACTAAGGCAGGGGTTCTTTCATTTCTAGAACGTATTATTTTGTGAAAATAATTACATACAGTACGATGTAAATCACATAGAGATAGGGAAGATTGATATTAAATTTTTCACAAAAACTTCTAACCAAGTTCGTTAGAAATGTATCAAGAAGACAAATTATTACTAAGATTAGTAACAATTCAATCGCGGATGCAAGATAGAAATTATCCACTAATGAATCTACCAAAGAAGTAATTTTTATAAAAAGGCTTATTGAGACAAAAAATATAAATACTGAATACTTATTTTGCATATTTCCTCCTAAATAGAATAAAATACCTCCTTTTCCTGCTTTATATTACCATACCGTTTCAATTTATCCATATATTAGTAAACCGTGAAACATTTTGCATATTTCGACAAAAATCAGTATCTATGTATGTAAGATATGGTATTAATAAAAGGAAAACCCCGCTAACTGAATATCAACAATCAATTGAGCGGGGGGGTTTGAATTATTATTTTTTAAAAGAATTTTATCCTTGTGGATCATCTCGGGTTGGTTTTATAGCTGCAAATTCCTGGTCACTTTTCCAATCAAATAAATTTGCCATAGGTATAAGAGAGCAAATTACAAATGAAACAGTTAGGAATATAGCCAAAATTTTTTTCATTATATATCACTCCTTTTACATCCTTTATTTACCACATTATATACCTCGCGTAGCTTATTCAGAAGGCCCAATTGCATATCTTTATTTTGTTCACAATGATGAATGTAAATTTCCTCAGAGCATTCCGATAGGCCACTCAATGATTGAATTGTACTATAGAACTTCATACTTGTAAGATATGCTTCCATTCCCTCATGGAAGAAGCGGCGTTTTACTAGGAACATTCCTTTGTGCTTGAAGTACTTACCTAGTTCTAAGTACTTGTAAGGAGTATTTATTAGAACTGTGGTGTTTTCCTTCTCTTGCTCAAAGATACGATGGAGAGACTCTAAATCATTAATTCTCAGTAACGCTTCGATTAACTCGTTTACTCTATGTAATCGGTTATTTTCAGTTGATTCAGCCACACATTCTTTCAAGAGAGGGATCGCCTTCTTCTCATCTCCCGTTCTAGCTAAGATAATGGCTCGAAAAAATTTAATACGATCACATATAAATTTATAACCTAATTTTTTATATAGTTGGAGATGATTCTCCAATTCATCGTATTTTTCTTCAAACATGTAAGAGTTACAGATCGCCAAAGCAACCCTTTCTTTCATCTCATTTTCCTTTGTATCTTCGGCATGTCCCATTCTTCCTAATTGAATACACTTCTCGTACTTTTTAAGATCATGTGCAAGAAATGCCATTCTATAGAAAAATTTTATTCGTTCCTCTTGATGCAAAAATTCTTTGTAATATAAAACCTCTTCTCCTAACTTAAATACTTCTTCTAAATGCTCTAATTCCTGGACCTTAATAAAGAATGTCTTGTACAACCCTTTTGCAATATACTTGGGAACCCCATGTTGCCGGGCATACTGGACTATCTCATCGTAGAGTGAGAGCTTTACTTCGTTGCAACTACAAGTATCAGTAAATTCGAACAGGTTTTCTAATAGACTATAGGTATCGTCACGAGGAGATGATAAAAAATGCTTAGCGATTTTCGATATTAAAGAGAGGTTATGGAGCTCAATCGCTTCTGACAAAAAAGCATACAAACTATCAATACGATCTTCTAATTCGACATAGTATTCAATTACTTCCTCATAAGGGAACTTTAGGATCTCCATTAACGACTTTATTGTACTTAGTCTCGGACGTTTTGTTTTGCCTGTTTCAATTTTAGAAAGTACGCCCTTGCTTATCCCACTTAATCTCGATAATTCCGACAAGCTTATTCCTAATTCTGCTCTTATATTTTTGATAAGTCCTCCAAATGTTAAGAAACTTAAACTTTCCGTCACATTAATCCCCTTTCTTGAATTAATAAACGATGATATTTCTTAATATTCTACCTCGCATGTATATTTATGTAAATGTAAATAAAAAAAGTAATAGTATCGTAATCAAAAGTAATCTATTGAAATGCTATTAGATCAAGAAAATAACGATTAGAAATCACTAGGAACTCAACTTTGCAAAAACAAGGAATTATTCAGCTTTAGTCCAATACAACAAGGGATATTTATTCTTATTGTGGGGAATACTTTTCACTGTAGATGGTAGTAAATAATAATCACGTTGATTTCATTTACGGTAACTCTATGCCCCAGAGCTACCATATTTGTTTGAAACGTTGGGTAGGAATGTACATGACTTACCTGAAATAGCTCCTCACTTTAGATCAGGTGGAAGGAGCTATTTTCTTTTGTCAAAAAGAAAGGGCCCCCGAAAGACAGATATCCTTCGCCCGTTACAATAAATTTATAGCAGCATAGAATTATTAAATTAAAGGTATTACAGACAAAATAAAAGGAACCTCAAAAACAACGAGTTGATGGCATAATTCTATACGGAAAAATTTTAAAGTTTAATAAACATGGGGGATAAAATGTTTTTGTAAAATCACATCTTTTTTCGTCAATATTGAACTTATTTCTTGCAGGAATATGGGGAAAATCAATTAACAGATGAAATTCATCATCCGACAAATATTTTTCAAATATTTAAATATTGATTTTAATTTAAATAAAAGTTAATATAATACTTAATTATTTACATAAATTAGGAGGTTAATATGAATATTACCAATCCATTTAGAACAAATCCTTATAACATGAAAACGACTGAACTATTACCTATCCCTAAAAATGAAGGACTTTCAAAAGTAACTGAAGGAAAATCAGGGATACAGCAAGATAGCGTTGAAATTAGCTCAGATGCAATGAAAGCATATTCTATAGCGTCTGGCTACGATCCAGAGGGCCCATGGCAAAAAATGAATGTTGCTGGTTTTAGAATTACTTACCAAATTGACAAAAGAAGGGACGAAGGGATCATCCGTGTAAAGGTTGATTCTAACCTCCAAAAATTAACAAGAGACGATATCAATAACGTATATGACCTAGCTAAGAAACTAAGGAAAAAGTATAAATCAGAAATGGGAGAGACGTTCGAGGCAGGTACTGGTTCTGTTGCAGCGGAAATTGTTTGTCATGCTGTTCCAGACAAAGTAGCAAGATTAGGCGAAAAAATTGCATCTATTATTCCAGGGGTTGGAAAGGACATCATTCGGGCATTAAAAAGCTTTCGTTCACATACCGATATAGCAGATATAGGTGAAGATGATAGAGAGCGTTTCCTTATGGATTATCTAGGAAGAAACTGGGATAATATTAATTACATATTTGGATAAGAGATTTCATGTCATTACGGAGGAAATAATATGAGAAGAAAAAAAGTACTGACCTCCTTTTGTATCGGATTACTGGTTGTAGGACTGATAGCCGATCTTACATTCTTTATTGCAATGTCCGATGGAATTAAACAGGGATTGAATGTGTGGAACGAATTTATAAATAACTCCATCCTAGCAATATGTAGAGCAATAGTGGTTATTTTTTTAATTGTGATGGCTTACATGAGAAGAACGATAACCACTTCCTCGTCCTTGGTCTTTAATATAGTTTCATTAGCAGGGTTATTGTTGTTCATTAAAATGTATAATCAAGAAAACTATATTTTTATCGTACCAATTCTTATTTATCTTATTAACGTAATTTTAGGAGTATTTTGTCATATTAAAATGAAAAGGACTCTTGCCTGAATTACAAGATAGCTTTAATAATGCCGAGATCATTATTTTATTTGGACTCTTAATCATTTAATAAGACACAAAATAGCATACATCAAAGTTATCATTTTCTAGAACGCTAAGACTGGCGTTCTTTTTTATTGTCCAAACACATTCTCCTTTTGTCGAAAAATTTATGGCCGTTGCGAATAAAGTTATAAAAAGAAAATCACGGAACGTTTGGTAGAATATTCTCTAAAAGGAATAATGGAGGGGATGTCCCTAGCTAATGATAAGATTACTGCTATTTAGTTTTGCCAAATTGAAGGGTGGAGGTAATTATCTAATATGCACAAAAAAAGTTGCAAGTGGCCAGCCTGGATATTGCGAACGGTACTGTGTATCAGTATCTTGTGTGGGAATGAAGTCGTTGCTTTAGGACAAATCGTTCAAGCAATACCAGCAACAACAACTTCTAGTCAAACGTTAGAAAAGAAGATCAATCCTAGTATTTCATCTTTAACTACATCAGAAACTACAACTCCCTTGAAAAATTCGGATTCACCTGTTGAACAAGAATTTGAGAAAGAAGCTAAGTTAGAACTAGACCAAGAAAAACAAGAGGAACAACAGATTTACGAACCGCAAAATAACTCCGATTTTATTTCAAATGAATCTCCTTTCTTTACTCCAAAGAATGAGCTAATAACCCTTGATAAGGAAACAGTCGAAAAACTACTTCGAGAACAAGATACAAAACAAGCCGTTACCATTTCTCTTACGTCTGAACGAACATTACCACAAGAAGAATTAGAACCCAGTAAACGAATAGAGTTGGAGAAGTCGATGTATGATGCGGCTGCACCAGAGATTACTTATAACGACAATCAATATAGGGGTCAGCTGGTTAAAGGAAAATACTTCGCTACTGTACTAGATAAAGACGATCAAAAAACAGTGATTCTCAGCATTGAATACAGTGGGAACATTGAGCGTTCCCCGCTAACCCTTGAACATTTTGAACTAGGAGACGATCAGCCTACCAAGCAGGCTAAGGTCTCGCTTCGCAAGAAAAGATCGATGTTAGAAGAGGAAGAGCCTCCAACAAGACCCGGCCTTTTGAAAGCATTTGAAACGGATGATAAAAAAATGGTCATTAACTGGACGGGTTCGAAAAGCAATGTTGCTTTAGCAGGCTATGAAATCTATCGAAATGGGAAGCGCATTGCTACTACAAAAACGACTACATTTACGGATAGTGATAAAGACCCCTTGGTTTATAGCTATGTGGTACGAGCAATTGATATAGCAGGTAGACGTTCCGAGCCAAGTAATGTCGCGGTTCCCATTCCCTATAAAAAATCGGTTCAAATCTATAAGAAAGAACGGTTTTATGATGATACATCCTGTGCAATCAGAGAGGAATCTGCTTTCAGAGAGGCACCTAGCCGAATTACCTATCAGGATAAGGATAACTACAGTGGGTATGTAAAAAAAGACAGCTATATTTTCATCGGTTGTGGCGGAAAAAATGAGGAGAAGTATGCTGATATCGATGTGATTTACAAGGGTGAGGTTTATCGAAGCTTACATGAACTTACCACAAAGCCGGTTAATCTCGTAGCCTCATCTGTTAGCGAAAACGAAGTTACCTTAACATGGGACCCTGTCGTAAAACCAAACGATCCGATTCTATCATATACAGTAATCCGGAATGGGGAGAATCCCAAAAATGTAAGCCAGAATAAGTATGTCGATAAGAATGTTCAGCCAGGTATGCAATATCATTATCAGGTCATCGTTATTTTTGAGTCCTTAACCGTCTCACTGCTTAGCGATGAATTGAAGGTCCAGATACCAGGTACCGTGACGAATCCGCAGCTAATCCTATCTACGAATGTACTTCAGGAGTCAAGTCAAAACGATGGTAGCATAGCTACGCCTCTAAGCGTTTATCTTAAGCAGGGAGTTTTTGCAAAAGAACTCTCGAGCGGAATCACGATTGAAAATTTACCAGAAGGATTAACGATATCGACAAAACGTGATTCAGACAATCAGATAACCATCCAATTGAATGGCAAAGCCAAGACTCATGATAAGCCAGTGGACAACCTGATGGTGAAAATAGAGAAGAATTGTATTGTAGGTGCAACATCAGAAGCAAGGAGTGGTACATTCGCCATTGCTTTTCGAGAGAACAATATCGCAGCCTTGTATGAGTACGTATACAATGATCAGAATCAATTAATCACAATCAAAAAAGACGGGACAGTGATCCTTCGTTATCTATACGATGAAAATGGAAATCTAGTAACGAAAAAATCAATAAAGTAAAGGATGCAGGAGGAGTTTATGTATAGAAAATGGTTTTCTCTTTTCTTATGTACAACCATTCTTTGGACAGGGTTGTTTACAAATGTATACGTTGTTGGAGCAACAAATGTGCAGATGAATAACGAGCAAATAAACAGACAGAAGAATCCAAAGGATACGATAGATTGGATAAAAGACGAACAGAAAAAGGTAGAACATCAGCAAAAAGAACCTACATCTATGAAAGCGGATGTAACAAAAGAACAAATAGCCCAAATGAAGTGGGAACAGCTTTCTCTTGCATCTGTTCAACAGCTTTTTGATCAGGGGGATCGCACACTTCTACAAATCGTTGCCTATTTTTATACAGACGTACATCGACTTTTAACAGAAGAAGAGATAAATCAGCTGTATGAATGGAATGACGAACAAGTCATGGGCCAGATTTCCAACTTATCAGCGGAAAAAGTAAAGCTGTTAGAGCAATATGCCCCTAGTGCCATTCAGGCTTTACAGGATTGGAGAGACAAGGAGAAACCAAAAGGAAAGAGTACAACCAGTAGCATACAGCCTAGAGCCTTGGCTTCAGCCTCAAGTCCAAGCATGCACTTTACAGAAAAGGAGCAACCTATTCGTTATTTTGCCAATCATGTAGAAAACCCCGTAGATGATATCTATCTAACTTCGAATTTGCTGGAAACAGATTTAACACTTGAAGGTAAGCATGGAATGAATGTAGTTATCCAGCGTCGATATAACTCGCTATCTAGTAAAATTACGGCTCCGGGGTTTGAATATAGTGAAACAGCAAAAGAGAATCGGACCTACAATGTTAGAGAAGCTGGTACTTTACCGCATACAGTAGGGACGGGTTGGAGCTTTAATCTTCCAACCTTTGATGAGGTAACAAAGGAATTAGGGATTAACGTTCATGATTATAGTAATCAACAGTTTTATGAGGCGAAAAATACGAAACACCCTGTTTCTCAGTTTATTATATCCGGTGATGATTGGAGTACGATTGATAGCAGTAAAAAGCTTCCCTATCAGAATATTAAATTACCTTCCCTTATGACGAACAGAGAGTTAGGTTTTGCAAAAGATGGCTATTCATACTCCATTGAATATAGGGAAAAAGGAAGTACGTACATTGTTGAAAAGCAGAATATCTATGGAGATAAAATTACGTACAAGATTCCAGATTATAAAAGTACGATTGAGATTATAGATACAGTTGGGAGAAGAGTGGAGATTGGGTATGGGAAGGAAGGAATGATCGATTCCCTTAAGGTGTATAACCAAAAAAATAACCTGATCAAAGAGCTTAGATATCATTACAATACACAACGGCTTGAGAGTGTAGAAGAAAAAAAAGACGGGAAATCTACTACGATTGCTAGATACAGCTATAAAACAGCGACTGCAGAATTCAACTACATCAAATCATATGAATTGCCTAAAGAAAATAATGAGGCTGTGAAGCCAGATCAGCTTGAATCGGAAGCCTATCTAGCAAAAGACAAGCAAAAACGGCAGTTTATTGAATATTTATTGCTGCGAAAGGTAGAGTACCCTACACAGGGATTAACAGTCGATTATACCTACAGCACCTATAATTCTGAGCCTGCCAATCCGTTTGAACGCGGAGTCATTAGACTTTATCAGGATAACCAAGCGATATCCTACTATACGTACCATCCAGTTACCTCAGTGCGATTTAGCTATGATCAAACCTCTTCCTTATTTGGGGATACCGAACGAAAAAGCTTTATCTATTACTACAAATTCACCAATCAAGGAAAGCCGACAAAAGAGATTTGGAAGACACCTAAGTCTGGGATTACACGTTTGAGTAACCATCCGCTTCGTCAGGGAGACGTTGTGACCATAGAAGAAACCAATAGTTTTTCCTCGCAATCGACAGAAAGAACCTATCGGGTTAATGAGAACGAACATTTTAATCTGGTTCTTGAGAAGAAGACCAGTCCTAAAGAGCACTCTGAGCAGATAGTAGCGGAAGGGAAAAACTATCGATATAATCCGGTGAGTTATACCAGCTACGCCTATGAAGGAATTAAAACAAAACCAGCGTATGTCTATCATTTTTTAGATAACCTATCGGATGGCGAAGCCAAAAAATATTTACTGGCACCTCAGATTGATAAGCACGACAAGATCGAAAACCTCTCCTCCTTAGCAAATGAGGCGATCTATGAGTATGACCAAAATGGAGATGTCACAGAGCAAAAGGAACCGAATGGATTAACAACCCATTATAGCTACAAAGAAGTAGGTACATTGCGACTGCCTGTTCTCGTGGAACAAGTTGCTGAAAATGGACATTCCAAAAAGCAAGAGTATGTTTACAATCGGGACAATCTACTGGAAACAGAGACCATTACAGCAAAATACCCAGGGCAAGAATATGAGGATAAGCTGCTTCGTACGTACAAGTATGGGGACAAAAAGCTGCCTATTTCCTTAACAGAGGTTCAATTTGGGGCAAGTGATGAATTCTCACATTTCTCGAAGGCCTTTACTTATGACAAGAATGATCTACATGTCTCTACGGAACAAATTACGGTCTATAGCGGGGAAAACTCCTTAGGAACGTATTCCTTTACTTATAGGTATGACGATTTAGATTCCTTAGTAACCAAACAATTTCCTGATGAGAGCATAGTAGGGTATTTCTACGATGAACTTGGCAGAATTCAAAAGGAAATGTTTATTTCCTCAGATGGCGATAATCGGGAAACAAAATATTCGTATATAAATCAGGAGCGTAAAGTAATTAAAACACTACCTAACAAAACGGGGCTAATCACTTCATATACACCTGCTGGAAAAGTCGTATTTTCTGTAGAGGTGGATAGGCAAGGAAATCGACGCACTCTCGTGGAAAACTCCTATGCAGAGGATGGAAACCGTTTAGTTGCGACGTATCCGTATGGCAAAAAAGAAAGAGGAACCACGTACAGCTATCACAGTGATGGAACCCTAAGAACCGTCACAGACGCCCTGAAACGCACGACTACCATGAAATACGCCAATCAGGCTCAGGGTAGCAGTCTAATAACACCGGTAGAAAAAACGATTGCTCCCAATGGATTAGAAAGCACACAGCTTTATGATCGCTATGGACATATGGTCACCAATATGGTTCATACGACAGATGGTAATTTATCAACGAAAACTCAGATGCAGTATGATCGCTTTGGCAATCCAACGCACAAGCAGATCACGAACGAACAGGGGGAAAAACGTAGCTGGGACAATAAGTATGATTTACGTGGAAAGCCCATCTATATAAAAGACCCGGAAAAGAACATATACAAATTCCAATACGATGCGAACGGGAACCTGATGAGTACCTTTGAGAATGACAAGGAAACGGCCCGTTACGTATACAATGGACTTTCATGGAAGCTACGGGAAATTGACCCCGCTACCAAAAAGGTCAAAGAGAACTACGAATATGACAAGAGTGGGAATCTGGCAAGCTTTACGGATCAAAAGGGAAATACTCGGAAATATACGTATACGCCATTCTATGAGCTGGATACGCTGCAGGTCTTGTCAGGCAAAACAGTAGTAGAGACAGAGAAAAATACCTACGATCAGACGACACGCCAGCTCCTCACACAGCAAAACAACGATACAATGGTTTCCTATACGTATGACGGCTTTTTACGCCCAACTTCTATGACCACATTTGGACGTACATACGTACAAAGATACGAGGATGAAGATGATACCCCGGACTCGATTGTGTATCCAGATGGAACTGCAACAGCTTTCACCTATGATGAGCTAGGACGCATCTTATCCGTTAAACATCCAGACATGGGTAAAATCACTTATGAGTATGACCCATCCACAACAGGTGATACCGTTCATGTCCAGTATCCAAACTGTACCAAAATCGAGAAAGGCTTCAACTCATTTGGCCAAACAACAGACGTACAGCATTTCCTGTCCAACAACAAGGCGTGGGAAGAGCAAAACCAATTTAATGGCTTTGGAAATCTAGTGGAAACAACAGTGAACCAATCTGCTTTCACGTTCGGCTACGATAAATTGGATCGGATTCGTAAGGAAACAACACCGACAAGAAACCAAACATACACGTACGACGAACGCGGCAACCGCCAAAGCTATGTAACAGCCAAATCGCCAACAATTGTAGACAGCTCGTACACCTATGATGCTCTCAACCGTCTTAAAACCTATACAAAGAACGGAAAAGAAAGCACCTACACATACTATACGGGGGAGCTTAGAGCAAGTAAAGAAATAGACGGCAAAACAACTCACTATGTCTATCTAAATGGCAATGTGATTGAGGAGCTGGATGACAAGAATAACCTGCAAGCCCGCAACATCTGGGGGAATGAACTACTCTACCGCGATGATGTAGAAAGCCAAAAACAAGGTTATTACTATACAAATGCTCACGGTGACATCGTAGAAATAAAGGATAAGGCCGGGCAGACCCTGAATAAGTATGAATATGACCTCTGGGGAAATGTAGAGAGAAAGCAGGAAAAGATGTCAAATCCGTTCTTATATGCGGGAGAGTTATATGATGAAGAAACGGGCTTGATTTATCTACGTGCAAGGTATTATGATCCAAATGATGGAAGGTTTATAACGGAGGATACGTATAAGGGGCAAGTGGATAATCCGCTTAGTTTGAATCGGTATACGTATGGATGGAACAATCCTATAAGATATAGTGATCCGAGTGGACATATTCCTACTCCAAGTGAAGCTGCATTAATGGCGGATCATATCTATATTGCCGAAAAAGGAATAACATATAAGCTTTCGGGTGGATGGATGCTCGTAGATATAATAACAGGCGGCGATAATCTGAAAATGGGGGTTTATTCAAGGGTAAAAGCTGATGGAACAACTGAATATGCATTAGTAAATAAAGGTACAACCATAACGAGTGCGAATGATTGGGCAAATAATGTTCAACAGCTTTTTGGTTCATCAGCTGATATGAAAACGTCAATTGAAAAGTCGAAAGAATTTGTTAAAAAACATTTAAAGAACGAAATAACTATGGTAGGACACTCGAAAGGAGGGGCAGAAGCAGCCGCAAATGCAGTGGTAGCAAATAAAAACAGTATCATATTCAATCCTGCAACCGTCAATCTGAAGGCATATGGGCTAAGTTCTTCCAATTATAGTGCCAGTATGACTGCATTTATTGTAAAAGGTGATATTCTAAATTCTATAGAAGTGGGGTTCAGTAAACCTATAGACAAAGTGGTGTATTTGCCTCAACAGTACGGAGGACATTGGTCTGAGTTTTGGCAAACAAACGCTATTGACAGGATAAAAAACCATTTAATGGGCGCAGTCCAAAAGGCGCTAAAGGAGGCAGGATATAAGTGAGGAGCAACACTTCTTTACGCACGATGATTATAGTGTTAATAGTCTTTGTTGGGATAATAGCATATTTTACTGTCTGGCCTTGGGTTATGATATTTTTGGGAAGTTCTTTATTACCAAATCCTCCACGTCCCGAAATAACATATGGTGAATTTCCATTTCGTTTGGAATATGAAATTAAAGGGAAACGGAGTGTTATTCAAGATACTTTAATATGTGAATATGATGGTATTGGAATTAACGAGGGACAGGGTAAATATCGGGAATGGAAGAAGCATTTAGCCAGCGGAAAACAACAAATATTGTTGTTAAAGATTGATGATTCGAAAGAAATATATTATGATCCGGGTCCTGCTCGATATTATATGGATGATATGAATGAAGGAGTAACGTATATACATGGTTTTCCTAATGCAATATATTTCGAAAAATATGCGGATGGAAGCACCAGGGATGGTATTATACCTGCAGATGAATTACTTACTAAATACAATATTAAATTGATAAGTTGGGATTATACCCAACCCATAAAAAATAATTTTTCAACAACAAAAAAATAAGAGGAGATATAGAATTTAACCACAATACGGCTAATCATCGTGTTGTGGTTCTTGTTTATAGGTATGTGCCTTCCGCCTCGCGTCACCTTCCATCGCCAGAATATTAAAAAAGTGGTTTTTGCTCGGTGGAAGATGGATGCAGTATAACAAGCACTGAACTGGAGGTGAAACTTGAATAATGACTAAAAAGATGATTATTTTTTCTTTTATTGTAGTTATGTTTCTCACATTATTTTCCTATCGGTTTATTGGTAAAATTTTAGGAGAGGAGGAGCATAAAATTACAAATATTAATATTTACAAAGAGACCCCGGCATGGAATTTAGCTTTAGCTGTAAGAGATCAAAACATAAAGGTAATAGAAAAAATAGCAAAAAAAGAACCGTATTTATTAAACTATCAAGATCCAAAATACGGAGCGACTTTGCTATTCTGGGCAGTAGGGATGGAAAAGTACGAATCAGCAGAGGCATTATTAAAATGTGGCGCTAATCCTAATATCCAAGCAATAAATTATTATGGTGAGACTCCACTTTTTAGAGCATCTGGATATTCCTTTATTGATAATGATGCCAAAAAAGACCCGAAATACGTAAAGCTTTTGTTGAAATATGGTGGTGATCCCAACATAAATTATATTGGTTCTGATAGTACAGTTATTGAGCCAGGAACAAGTCCATTGATGAAATCGATTGGAAATAGTATCGAAAAAACAAAAGCACTGGTAGAAGCAGGTGCTGATATTAACTATAAAACAAAACGTGGGAAAACAGCAGCCATTGAATCATTAATAGCAAATGCCCCGGAATATGCTAGATATTTAATTGTTGAGAAAAAAGCCAAAGTATCAGACCCTTATTTTAGGAGGGAAAATCTTGGAGATGAAGATCCAAATGAAAAACTATTTCCTGTAAGAATATTAAGATCATGGGTGTTTGATCTAGGTTCAGCTGAGCATAAAATGAAAATGGAGATTGTTGAAGAATTTGCCCGACAAGGTGTGAATTATTGGGATACTCAAATTGATCAATATACACTTGATTATATTCAAAAAAGATATCCTGATACGTGGAAGGAATATACAAAAAAGTACTAAATAGTCACTATTCTCAGCTAGAAGCCCCGGAACGAGTAAATTATCTACTCAACTGGGGTTTCTTTTTGGCCTTTTAATAAGAGTTAGACCAGAAACATGGTTGTGTAAACCTATAGACAAAGTGGTGTATTCGCCTTAACAGTACGGAGGACATTGGTCTGAGTTTTGGCAAACAAACGCTATTGAGAGGATAAAAAACCATTTAATGGGCGCAGTCCAAAAGGCGCTAAAGGAGGCAGGGTATAATTGAGGATTAACATTTTTTCAGCTTCAATTATTGGCTTGATAGCTGCTGTTTCAGTAATAATTTATTTTACTGTTTGGCTGTGGGGTATGATATCTTTGGGAATTTCCTCACTTCCAAATCCAACAAAACCCGAAATCACATCCGGTGAGTTTCCGTTTCGCTTAGTTTATATGATTAATGGAGAAACGAAAGTAATTGAAGACACTTTGATTTGCGGGTACGACGGAATTGAAATGGATGAAGGGCATGGGAAATACCGTAAATGGAAGGAACGCCTAGGTAGCGGAAATCAAAAAGTACTTTTATTGAATGCGGATGGTGCTCCAGGAATAGCATTTCATAACAAAAAAACATTAAGCCAAGTAGTATATTATGAACCAGGACCGGCTTGGTATTATATGGGCGATGATGAACGTGGTAACGGATATGAACATGGGTTTCCAAATGCTTCGTTTTCAGAACAATATCAGGATGGAAGTGGTGCGAATGGTATTATACAAGAAGATGAATTGCTTAAAAAATACAATATTAGATTGATAAGTTGGGATTATACTCAACCAATAAAAAATAACTTTTAGCAACCCAAAAATAAGAGGATCTGAAGAACTCCCCCACGATACGGCTAATCATCGTGTTGTTATTCTTGTTGATTGGTATGTGACATCCGCCTAGCATCACCTTTCATCGCCAGAATATTAAAAAAGTGGTTTTAACCTTGGTTGAAGATGGATGCAACCCCCTGTCATTATGAATAATGGCAGGGGGTTTTGGCCTATATTCATTTACTTCAGATCTTATATACAGGAGAGTTATAATCGGGCCTGTATTTTTACGATCCAACTCAATGATCCACCTTATCTTTTTTAAAGCGATATTATGAACCTTAAAGTTTACACTACACTCCTATAGGAAGATAATTACATGAAAATATCGTAATCGGTACTCTAGTGGGCGACTCAATCCTGGTAAAAAAGGGTCCTATTTTTGAAGGAAGTAAGTTGAATAAAATTCTAAAAGAAGTCTACTTATACAAAGAAGTCCCCAATTAAAAACTATCTAAAAACTCGATGGCATATGTAAATGATGGGTTACTTTTTTTGAAATTTCTCCCGATTGAAGTACAGTAAAGGTAAACATATAGGGGGGAAGTTTCATGAATGTTCTTTTCTTAATATTATTCATAGTACTTCTAGTTAATCTTGATAAAGTGAGTGTATTTATAAAAGAAATTGGGATTAATAGTTACCTTCATGAGAAAGGTCTATTGACCGGACATGAACTGGGAGATCCAATAACTATGATATTGGTTGTCATTTTATTACCTGTTTTCTTAGTTTCAATCGGAGTAATTTTCTTTTTTTTAAATAGATTGTGCGTCGCATTTTTCCTATTTATTTTTAATAAAAAATAGATCCTATTCAAAATAAAATGTTTGATGTAAATAAAGAAAGTCTTCCGCTTATCGGAAAGATATCGTATAATAATGACATATTCACTTTGTTTTTTTGTTTATTTATTTACCCTATAACTATGAAGGGGTCTTTAAGAATGAGTTTTGCTCTTTGTGAGCTTAATTTTTAAATGATGGAATCTAGAATTTAATAGAATGTAAATAAATTGGGAGAAACCTGTAAAGGTTTCTCTTTTTGTTTATTCAAATATGGAGGAGATTATATGACGGTATCACTCACTGGATTTGAGCTTGTAATCATTTGTCTTTTTTTCCTAATAGGCTATTGTTTCTGGGCTTGGAAAGAGTCAGATAAGTGGCAAGCGATTATAAAGATGAGGTATGAAAATCCTGGACAAACAATTATTCATAATCACTTTGTAAGTTCGGACGTTCAAGAAGTTATCCATGATAACAAAAATCTAGTAAAAAATAAAAACATAGAGAGTTCTCCTATGCTTCTATTAGACTCTCAGATACCAAAAAATAAAAATCATGAAAACGATGCGGGTAAAAACATAAAAAAGGACACAAATATGTTATTGCCAGACCACACAATTTATGAGCGTATTGTTGATAAAACTACAGACCAAATGAATAATCCTAACAAAAATGAAGGCAATGCTAGTAGTGATGTTGTACTAGTAGAATTAAATGAAGACGTCATAGCCAACGATCTATACAACCATTTAGTAGATGAGTCAAGTCTTGAAGACTTTTGGAAAGTGTCTAAAGAGCAATTACAAAACTTGTTAACGATTACAGAAATAGAAGAAAACCCAAGCAAATTTGCTGGGAATAGTTCGTTGCCTATAGTTGGAAAGATACTTGGAAAAAAGAAAATGGATACTGAGTATATGCTAAGGTTTGGAGATGAGAAAACTGTTACATGGATTGCTGTAACCAATCAAGAACTATTTGATCAACCTAAAGATAGTGTTGTCTCTTTTTTAGTAGATATTTCGTACGAAGATCAAATCTTGAGAATAAAGCAGGATAACAACGTAAAAGATTTCCATATTTTATCGGGACCATCGGCTTAAATCATTTTAATAAACGAAAGGGATGAATTTTATCCCTTTTTCAAGTCAATGTAAATTCAAACTTTGACTTGAAAAGTGGATAAACTAATATTATCGATTAAAAAGTGGTCTAAAGCAAGGCGGTTAAATTACACCACACAAAATTAGACTCAATAAAGGCTCATATCCCCATAAAATTTAGTAATGTAATGTTTGAAAAACGTAAGTTTTACAACAAAAAAAGTTTACGGGTTACAAAGCTCTAGGTATAGAACTTGATCTATATATGGGGGTACAATTCCAGAATGTTATAACTTAAAAAGGATTCTTTCATAAAAAACAGTCAAAAAGTACTATTCAAAAGCAAAATAGTATATTAAAAAAAGAGGAATTGTAGTCTTTTTTTCTTATACTCAAATTTATATCATAAATTTATTCTGTCCAAAAGTATGATATATTATAGTGAAATTGTACCAATTACAATTTATTTTCTTAACAGTCAGGAGTGTAGAAATGTGAGTAATTACCCTTATTCGGTTAATGAATTATTAAGTGGCCTAGTAGTGGGGAATCAAATTAAAAATCCGTCTAAAGACGAAATCATACCATTGCACCAATTCCATGTTGAAGTAAAAGACCATGAAGTTAAAGCATCATTTGTCACTTTAAGAGGATCAGATACAATGGTTTTTTCCGAAGATAATGTCAAAACATTATTACGGAATCATAATACATATTTCTTTGATTACCTGCTTACTGATCTAAAAAATACCTTCCACAGTTTTAAATTGAAGCTATATTTTGGTACAGATTGGAAGCTTATATACGACGAACACTCCTATTTAACAGGTAGGCTATATTTTAAAGTTTCTCCATTAGGTAAGAGTGATTTTTGGGAAAAGATGGATTACGTTCAAACAGAAGTTCCTCAGATATTGAGACAGAAAGATAGTGATCTGTGTTTTCATATTAATCAAGGAAAAATTAATTTTCTGGAGTATAAGTATTATTATTCAGATATACACACTTATCCTTACGTACCCAAAAATGTAAAAGAGCATAATAATGCAACTTTTGCCCAAATGTATTCATTAGCCAAAACAATGGAATATGGGGTTATTCGTATTGAGAAGAAAGATACCAAAGGACGTATTAACGAAATATCTGCCGATACTACTATTAAATATGGTGAGGGAGACATGTAAAAGTGAAGCAGAACCCCTTCTTTGTTATTCCAATCATAGTAACGATATTATTACTCTCAATAAGTTTTGCTTACGCTGCTACTCCAAAACTAAATACGGATCAACTAACTACGATTTACAATGAGAGTAACGAGACCAGTGGAACATCAATATTGCAGAAAATCGAGGGTAATTCAAAGGGACTTCAGGAAATGGGACAGAATATAGGAATTCACATCGTTGTTTTTTTCTTCATTGTTGGATGGATCATTACTGTTTTAGCTCATGGTTTAAAACACCCTGAATATCAAAAATGGGGGAGAGGTACAGTAACCTATTCTGTCATCGCTTACATCATGATAAAATTTATTCCGATATTAGCTCATAGTTTTTAACTTGATAGTAGTTTCTAATTATGATATGTTTATTCCAGATTAAGTTTTTAAACTAATATTCGTATGTACCTAATGGAAAAACCAAAGGTACACAAGGTGTAGTTCGTTCACCTTGTGTACCTTTTTTTGTTTTTAGATAGGATGTGATCATATGCAAAAGGTAACACTGGCTACCGGTAGCCTGAGTTTTGATGAACTTCTGGCTGAGAAATTTCGGAATCATTTTTTGGTATCAAAAGCACCTATAGATCTTCGAAAACATATCCGAAAAAAAATCGATATCCAACAACCCGATATATTAATTTTGCACGACAAACTGATATCTGATTATACGGATTATAAAGCTAAAGATGATGAGTGGATTTCCATCATTGAAGACTTACGCATTAATAACCCTAAATTAAGAGTTGTATTTTTTGGTGTACGAAAGATAAATGATCCTTTTCTTATCAGAATGATTAATTTAGGTGTATACGACATATTCATTGAGTCACGTGTTAATACAGAAGCATTAATTAGGCAATTAAGTGACCCAGCTTCATATGCAAACGTGAATTACATCAAAAATAACTTAAAAGAAAAACCTGAATATGGACTGGGGTCCATTGAAGAACAATCTGAATCTAACAAGTGTGGCACCTTAAATCACAGGGAAGAAATTAAAGAAAATGAGGAGATAGAGAACGAGAATGATCTGGAAGATGATATAGACATTTCCGAGCAGCAATCTAAAAAAAATCTTCGATTACCTACCTTTTCGTTTCCTAAATTGGTAAGAAACAGAACAGAAATTAAAACTGAATATAGAACCTTCGCAACTAAGGTAATTACAATAACTTCGATGAAAGGGGGAGTAGGTAAAACAGAGATTTCATTAAGTTTAGCCGCTGCCATAAAGGGATTTACAAATTGTAAGGTTGCTGTTGTTGATTTTTCCTTTCCCTATGGTGGTGTAGCTCAAGCGGTTAAAATGCCACGAGAGAAAACACTAGCTGATTGGTTACTCCATCAAGGCCATTTAAAAATGACACCGATAGGTATCGCAGAAAGAACTAACTGTTTTAAGGGAATAGACATTATACCAATGCCTTTAAACATCCAGGACATTCTTTCATTTAATGCCAAAGATGCGGAAAAGGTAATTGATTCATTAAAGATGATATATGACATCATTATTATAGATACGAATGGTTTCTCAGAAATAACTTTAGTAGCCGTCACTAGGGCAACTGAGACATTGTTGGTTGTGACAAATGAAAATACCTCAATATTCAACTCACTTTCCTATAAAAACGATTTGATATCGTTGTACGGTATTGAACAAGAGCAAGTATCAGCATTTATTAACATGGTTCCAGAATTTGAAGATATTAAAAAAGAAGATATTGCTGAAGTTTTTGAAGATGGGGATAATGGAATTCCCATAATTGGTTTTGCTAACTACGAAGATGATGTACGCCAATATCGTAACGAAGGAAAAATACTGTACCAACATGACCCTAACCATTCTTTCAGTGTAGGTATTGAAATGATTCTTGCCCAATTTGGGATAGTTTCTGAAGAACTTCTGGAAGGTAGGAAGAAATCAAAAAAGTTTAGGAACTTTTAACACATAAGGAGATTTAATTCGAAAGAAGGTTGGGAAATGAGCTGTCGAGTGATTACGGTAACGAGCATGAAGGGAGGGGTCGGAAAGACAGAGACATCTCTTAACCTAGCAGCCGCGATCCGAAAAGAAACAGGTAAAAAAGTAATGTTAATCGATTTTGATATACCCTATGGTGGTGTTGCCCAAGCTTTGGCACTGAAGAAGTATACGTCAATTTCTGATTGGATAAAAACCAATAGAAATATCTCTGAAGAAGGAGTTGAAAGCCTAAGTATCTCACATAAGACGGGAATAGACATTTTACCTGCCATCGCAAGTGCCCACGATGTTAAACGATTCTCATGTGAAGTAGCAGAACGAATTATACAAAATATCACATTATATTATGACTTTATAGTAATTGATACAGGCGTAGACTTTAGTTTCATTACTCAGACAGCATTGCAAAAAAGTGATCACATAATATTAGTAACTTCTCCACAAAACACTTCGATTTGGAATAATCATCAGTATAAAGAAGATATTATTCAGTTAGGAATTCATCCTCAACAAATTCTGGTGTTTGTTAATCAAGTTGTTGAAAATCCAGATATTACTTTTGAGCAAGTAAAAGAAGTTTTTTTACATTACGGCCATAGAATCAACTCAATATTCACAGCAATTCAAGATGATAGAGTTAGAAAAAATCGGAATTTAAGAGGAGTTATTTACCTTGATGAACCAGCAGCTAACTTTTCAAGGTCAATTTATTCGATGTTAAAAATATTAGGGATTGCCATTCCCGATTTAAAAGGTAGAAACAAGGGATGGATTTCGAACTTATTACGGTTAAAAAGGAGATTATTTTGTTGAGTTACATAGCTGCTGTCACATTGTTTATTATTTACACCATTGCAATATACACAGATTGTAAATGGTTAAAAATCTTTAATTGGCTTACCTTTCCATCAGTCATAATAGGCTGGGGACTAATGTTAATCCAATTTGGTCTCTTAAGTTCATTCAAGTTTCTACTTATGATGTTATGTGCCGGATTATCTCTAGAAATCATTAAAATTTGGAAACCTGGTGATACAAGATTGATGCTTTCAGGTTGTATTTGGACAACACTCTTCCTCGGCATGAACAACGCTGTAGTTGGATTTGGAATCATTATCTTTACTTTAATTATTTACATACTAGCTGGGCATGTAGTTTGGCTTAAGACTTGTAATTGGAGTTTTATCACTTATTTTAAGCAGTTAACTTTTCGTACAACTCATAGAGAAGTGATAGGTAGGATGCCAGGAGCATGGACCATCGCTGGAGGGAATTTGATCTACATATTTGTACTTAATTTATAAAAAATGGAGGGAAAGGTATGGTCAACTTTAATAACCTGTATTTAAAATTTCCGTTTGTTAATATCAAACGAAACAATGGACAAGTTAGCACAATAAGAATAACTGTTTCCTATATGGTTAAAGGATCAAAAGAGATGGTTGTAAATTTATTAAATGATCTTATTAAGGAATGGGAGTTCACGGATCATTTTGTAGGTGAACAAGCAGAAGAGTCACATAGAATTGAGATTCAGTACCAAGTAAAACCGAATGAAGTTGATACATTTCTTGATACAGTATCCTTCCGAGGCAAAGAAATCAATTTGATTTAATGTATCTCCTACTTTCTTTGCAAAAGAAAATATACTTGTCTAGAATAGACAAGTACTGACTTTAATTAGGGGGATATTAAAATGAAAAAATGGTCAAAAAACATAGTCTTACTGGGAGTTTGTACAGCTCTATCTGTTTCATCTGTAGCTTATGCAAACTTTAAAGACACCAATAAACATTGGGCTAATCAAACAATTGATTGGGCTGTTTTCCAAAAGTTCGTAGACGGTTATCCAGATGGAAGCTTTAGACCAGATAAGAGTGTAACGGAAGCAGAATTTTTAAAATTAGTACTAAAAATGTATAAGCCTAACGATTTTCATACTACTGGAGCGGAAACCCATTGGGCAGACAACTATTACAGATTTGCTAATACTTTCAACTATCCAGTAGAAGGACTCATTAACCTACAAATGAGAGACACTTATATCACTAGACAGCAAGTTGCTAATATTATTGTGGGTACTCAGGGCTTTAACTATATTGGAAATGATGCTGTTCAGTTCTTATTAGGTAAAGGATTAGCGAAAGGGAAAAAAGGGCAAACAATTGAAGGATTTGAGCCTGGTGCCTATTTAACAAGAGCGGAAGCCGTTCAGTTCTTAAAAAATTTAAAAGAAGCTGGTAATACAACTTTACAAGCAAGGCCCAAAATTCCATCAAATCCTATATTACTACCAGAATTAGTTGGCCAACATTCTCTCGATAGAAAATATGAAGAAATATCCAAAGATCCATCCCTATTAAAAGATAAAAATAGACTAATAAACTTTCTTAGATCTTTTGACTCTTTTAAACAATATTCTGAATTAAGAATGGAAAGTGATGGTTACGCTTTAGTAGGAACTGGAGAATACGGATTTGCTCTTTCCATGAGATATAGTGAGACCTATGGTAAAAAAGTAGTAATTACAGTACCTAAATTCGAAGATAAAGAAAAGGCTCTTGTCAATGATATATTGAAGGTCTTTTATCCAAACTCATACTCAAAAGCTATGAATGATGTCGTGACAGTTAGTAAATGGACAGATATCTCCCAAAAAAATTATGTAGAAAAGGACTATGATAATCGAAGTCTTAGAGTTGCTATCGGCTCAGATATGGGAATAGCCATTTGGGTTGGGGTTAAATGAGAAAGAAGATACTCTCAATCATTTTTGTCATGTGTTTAATAGGAACTAGCTTTCCTATTGTTTTAATTACAGATCAAGTACAAGGTGCATATTTTGATTACTTTGGGAAATTAAATTTAGATGTTAAGAAAATAATTGCTGAAAATAACATACCCATCCAAAGTAGTGGTAAGTTGAAGTTAAGCTTGAATTATGAAATTCTTCGTACCTGGGGACTAGTCGTTTATGGGGAACCACACGGCCCATTCTCTCCACATAAAAAGGGACAACAACGTTTTTTAGGTTACACCGATAAAGAAATGCCGTATGACAATCCACTTTATCCTCCGGATATTGATGCAACAAACAATTTAGATAAAACTTGGGTAAAAAATCCATGGGAGCATCCAACCGTACAAGCAAAGTGGAAAACTGTTAATCAAGGGTATAACTATCATAAAGATGCAGATGAGTGGTTAGGAAACCACCTCATTTCTCCCTATACATATTTAGGCCGCCCCTGGAAATGGCTAGATGATTTTAATTCTCTTCCTAAAAACAGTTGGGGCTCAAAAACCGGTAAATGGGATGTAAATACACTTAAACAGTACGGAGTAGTTAAAGTCAAACCTACAAAATTTGGTTGGGGCTCTTTCGAAATGTACAACACTGATGGAAAGTGGTACCAATCATTTTTGATTATGCCAGACGTTGTATTTGGCCCAAAAGAATTAGACTTATATACCTCTTATATAGAAGGTGGGCAGTTTGAAGCTAATGTATCAAAAACAACGAAAGTAACAGTAGGTCTTTCTGATAATAGCAAAGAGGAAAGGCTAGATAACGTAGAAGTAGTTCTCTATGCTCGAGGCAATGTAGTAGGTCGTAAATTTATTAATTTAACAAGGGGTAAGAAAAACGAACAGACGTTATCATTCCCTTGGATAACATCCAGTAACCAGCCGGTAACATTAAAAGCAGAAATAAATCCAGCACCAAGAAAGCATAAAGAATATTGGGCTAGTGAAGGAGATCCTTATGCTAATAACGTCAAAACAATAACATTAGAAAGCAGCATTCCTCCTATAGAAGAGGGAACACCTTGTTTTCCCGCTTACCCAACAGGCTACAGTAAAGGGATTTCTGGAAAATACTATTATCCTTGCCCTCCAATTAATGGGGATAATTTTTCAATTTGTGTAGGGTACTACTATGAGGAGATGTGGTCCGATTTTGATAAACCGAAACCAGATAGAATAAAAGCAGGACAAGGGGCAGAGGTTAATATTCGAACGGAATATCAAAACGACAATCCTGATCATAAAGGAAAACCTTACGGCGCACAAAAGGTCGTATTTACAGGTCCTAACACAGAAAAATACCCTAGTGTTATTCAAGAAAGTGTTGGAATGTTACCAAATAAACAAATAGGTCATTGGAAAACCAATTGGAAATTACCATTTTCTATTTTTGATGGAGAAGGTAATTGGATTCGAAGTAATACGTTACCAGATATCGACCCTAAGCAGAATAGATATGGGGGACTTCAGAGATGGTATTCTGGATTTGATGTACCTGATGGTAAAGAATTGGAAATGAATGCTTTAGTTACAGGGGGATATAAAAATACGTTACGTATTTGTGTAAATCAAAAAGCGGTAGTTGAAGGTACTCCTTACAATGATTTTGTGGTTAGAGTCGTTGATCCAAATAATCCATTTCCTACAGGAGAAGCCGGGAAAAATTGGGTTGGATATGATGAACTGGGTAATTTTTTCGATTATACCTATTTAATAACAAATCTAAAAAAATGGTATGAAGAGCCGGAGAAAAGATATCAGAAATTCAATTAGTTAGAACAATAGAGAGTAGGGAGAAATACTTGACTACTTTTAAATGGTCAGCTGCTTTCATCTTAATATTGTTTCCTCTTACATTATTACTCACCGATTATGCATCCCATAAGGTTACCAAAACTGATGCTGATACGGCCACTAAACAAGCAGCGCTCTACTCATTAAAAAAGGGAATCCAGAAGGGGAGCCTGCGTGACGCAGACCTCTATCCAGAAAGGGTCTCAATTCGCTATAACGAGAGTGATGCTAACCAAGCATTTGAAGAATCTATGGGCATGTTAAAAGAAGATACAAAAGGTTCCAATATGTACGTTATTAACCCCGCTGAACGGGATGATTCTGTTGGGATCAGTAATCAACCGCCAATGGTAGCGCTTAGGAGTAATGTAGTGAGAGACTCAGTATCAGGTTCATATCTTTCTCATTTTTTCAAAATCCGAGAAAGATATGTTATTCAATCTCAAAGAATCGCCATTTTAGAATGGAAAGATACATACTAAATTAGAAGGGAAGTGCTTTCAGTGAGTGCATCTAAAAAGTCTGCAATTAAACGGAAGAAAAAGAATAATACAGTCATACCTCTCGTACTCTCTGTAGCGGTTTCTTGTGTTTTCTATCTTGGTGTTGTCAAGAAAACAAATGCAGATATGAAACCAATAAAAGTTCCATTTGCTGCAAAAACACTCATTGAACATACAGAAATTAAAAAAGAGGATATAAATTTTGTTGAAATTCCTTCATCAAGTCTTCCTCCTAATACAGTAATTACCGATCCATATGAACTACTCGGTAAATATGTTGGTACAAATTTCTCAGTCCCAAAAAATGGCTTATTCTATAAAGAAGCGATAACAACCGCTGAAAAAATTCCGTCACGCATAAATAAGTTAATTGAAAAAGGGAAATATGGTTTAACTATGCGCGTTAATCTAGAAAAAAGTGTGGCCAACTCCTTAAAGGAGAATATGTGGGTACAGGTTCGTTTTCTTACTAATAAAACAAAAACCAATCAAACGTTAGAGGGAATTTTGGAAGAAAAAATAAAAATTCTTGCTGTCCGTGATAATTCAGGACAAGACATAATGCGAGCAGATAATGATAAGGTAAAAGTTCCTACAATCGTGGTATTTGAAGCAGATGAAGAACAAGCCTCTTATTTGTCTCGTGCAGAAGCTCTTGGAAATTTAAGTTTAGTAGCGCTTAGTGAAGCAGATGTCCCAAAGGAAAACAGTGAAACAGATAATGAAAATGAACCAGAATCTTCTTCAGTTAAAACGATTGACGAGCATTCTCTGAATGAACAAAGTTCCGAGAAAAAAGTAGAGGAACTAGTTAATGCATTAGGGGATAAATTAACACCAGAGCAAAAAGAAATGTTAAACGTAATGGCAAAAGATAAAACCGCTGAGGAACACAAGGGCCAAGAGTTTAAAGGCAATCTTGTTAAGCTATATATTGATAGCATGACATTAAATATGGAAACACAATTCGAGAATAATTACTATGTGTCTCCTAAAGGAGAAGTTATTTTTCTGGATAGAGAAAGTAATCAACTCCGTTATTTCAAAAACATCACAGACTTTAAAGAAAGCATCTATATCAGTCAACTTTCTACCCAAGAATTACAAAAAGTGATTGATCAGGGAAATCGGGGAACTTCAAATGTTCCCTTAGCCCCTAAAACAGCAGCCTTACCAACCTCAGAGCCTTCAACACTGAAAAAAGAAACAACTAATATAAGTCAACAGAAAAGTAAAGTTCAAAAAACGTTAGGGCCTTTTAATGGAAAAGGAAAAGGCGTGACCAATAAAGTTAATTTATCCAAAGGAGTGGCCATAGTGAGTCTAAAGAGTGCTGCACAAGGGAAGATACAGGTCTCATTAATGAATCCTGATGGGAAAATATCAAGTGTATTCGATGAAAAACAGGGTGTATTCGAAGGAAGTAAAGCGATTAGCATTCCATTAACAGGGGAATACATTTTTCAAGTAGAGTCTAACGGAATTTGGAGTATTTCTATAGATCAGTAGGGTCTTACCTTAGGAGGTTTTTTATTAAATGAAGGTCTTGTTTGCAACCAGCAATGTACAACTAAATAACGATATAATTGAACTCTTACATATTCAACAAAATAATGTACTTGAAATAGATTATCTTGAAGATTCTATATCAAAAGTTATGGAGTTTAATCCCGATTTAATCGTAGTTTCCGATCAGGTAAAAACAAGAAAACCTTTAGAAAAAAAGGGAAAAAGAGATGCATTTCTTTTTCAACAGATAAAGCATCTGCAAGATTGGGATACAGTTTTCCTTAGTTACCAAAGGAATGAATCTGATAATCTCATTGGCAATCTATTAGAAAAAGATTTCTTTAACATAATTCCTGTAAGTAGTTTGGAGAGTATTATAGATCTTCCAAAAACTAAAGAGGATGTTCGCCAACTATTAGGAGACGATGATTTACATATTCTTGTTAAAGAAAGTAATGAAGAGTGTGCTTTTGTTCCACCTCCAATAATGCCTTCTAGTCAATCTAACGATTTTCCAAATAATCAAAAAAGGGATATTTATCTCCCTAGTTTTACTAACCATTGGGATCGACAAATTAACTCGTCCCGAGCAATATCTACCGTTTTTTGGTCGCCAATACCTAACGTTGGAGTAGGGTCTTTCATTCGTTCATTAGCTAATTATTTAGGTAATTGTGGTAGAAAGGTATTAGTTATAGAGTTTGATTGGGAATATCCCAAAATAGCTCGTCAAACAGGTTTAACTCATCATGAGAGGACACTTCGCGGAGCATTAACCAGAATTGCAAATAACGAAGAAGGTATTGAGGGATTTGTTGTAAATAACAAAATAGCTGAGGATAGCTTACCTCATACCCACAAAAATGTAGTATCGCGTCTAAGACTACTATCCTCTAATTTTTATGTGTTAAGTCGAAATGCAGAACTTAAGTTTGAGGAACCATATGAAATTCAAGATGAAAAACTAATAGAACGGCTGTTTTTCGAGGCCAAGGAAGCAGGATTCCAGCATATTTTTGTCGATGTCCCATCCAGTCCTAATGATTTATTTACTTCATTATCCATATTAGCAGCTGATGAAATAATTGCTGTAGTAGATGATTCATTTTCCACATCTGGGATATTTAAAATTGCTATGCAAGGGTTTGAATCGATTGGAGTCGAGGAAAAAGAATTTCAGTTAATAATCACAAAAGTTCAAGATGGATCGAATGGAGCAGATGTTGCAGAGTTTTATGGAACTACACCAGCGGCCATACTGCCTTACGACCCTACTATGGTAGTAGCTCAAAACGATCTAAGAGTTGTTTATGGTGATGATTACATGAAAAATATGAAAACATTTGCTAGGCGTTATGGTATCACCAGTGAGGAAATTGAAAATAGCGATAAGAAGAAAACATTATTTGGTTTCCTACATAAAAAGACAAAATAGGAAGGAACGATAAGTATGCTTCAAAGTATTCAAGATAAAAGACGAAAGGCTTTCTTACTTGGAAAGAAAAATAAAGAGCAACGAGGAAGTATTCAACAAGTAGCATATAAACAAACGCAGATGGAAGAGCAAAAACGTCAAGAAGAAACACCCGAATATGAAAAAGAATATCATATTGATAAAAGAAACAAAATGATTGTAGATATCAAAGAAAAGCTAGCTGAATACCTAACTGAAAATCACTCCTATGAACTTAAAGGATCAATGTTTGATTTTAAAATACGCCAAAAATTACTGCCCATTATATTAGGTTATATCCGAAATAATAAAGTAGTTATCGTTGGTTTTGATGAAGAAGGTTTAACTAGCTATATGCTTGATGAAATTGCTGGTCTAGGGCCGATCGATGAGATTATTCGTAGAGAAGGATCATTAAATGAAGTATGGATAAATGGTGAGAACCCTATAACAAAAGAGATTGATATTTGGTATGAAAAAAATGGTCAAAAGTTCTTTGAAGAAGAAGTAAAATTTCGAGATAAAAAACATGCATATGAGATTGCACAAAAGATTGCACGTAATGGACAGCAGAAGTTTGGAACAGAATTACCTGTTGCAAATGTACGTTATCCAGATGGGCGTGTCAATTTAATACAAGAACCGATAGCAACTGGAGGGGGAGGCCCATACGTTTCTTTTCGTTTATTTCCGAAAGATACGTTTAAACCGGCTGACTTTTTGAAGAGTGGATCAATGAATGAAGAGATGATGGATTTTACCATGTTAGCAATGAAGTATGGCTTAAATGGTTTGATGGTGGGTGCCACAGGTTCGGGAAAAACGACGTTACTAAGTGCTTGTGTTGACTTTATTCCAAATACAGAAAGAATACTATTAATGGAAGATACGGAGGAGATGAGACTTCGTCATAAGTATCCAGAAAAACATATCATTACAGAAGAATGTAAATTTAACAGTATAGACGAGCAGCGGAACTTTGACTTAGCATTTTTAACGAAAACAGCATTAAGACAAAAACCTGATTACATGATTTATGGTGAGGTTCGAGATAAAGCTGCTTATGATATGTTAAACGGTGCAAATACGGGACATAAGGTTTGGTCGACACTACATGCTCGTTCAGCCGAAAAGGCCGTTCAACGATTAGTAAACATGGTTTTAGAACATGGGTCAAAAATGGGGACCGATGCAATTGGAAAGATGATTGTTCAGGCAGTTGATATCATTTATTTTCAAAAGAAATATCCTGACAATGTAAGACGCGTCAAAGAGATTATCGAACTTATTGATTTTGAAAACGGAAAACCTATCTATAACACTCTCTTTAAATTTGTTGTTGAGGGGAAAAATCCCGATGGGACTATCCATGGAAGACATTATAGAGTAGGGAAACTATCGCAGGACCGTGCGGAATTTCTAGTGGATGAATTTGCTGATCTGAATTTAATTAGACGTTTCACTCAAAATCCTGAAGAGGCTCCAAAAATCAACTTTGGATTAGACAACTATTCCAAAAAGCAAACTTAATAAATGTTGACCGCTTGTCAGTTTAAAATACTAGTAAAAGGAGCTATCCAAGTGAAGTTTTCAAAAGAAGAACTAGAAACAATCATAGATGGTAATCCAGTTGGCAGCTTTCATCCCTATAATTTGTACGAGTATGATTATGATCAAACCGATAAGTATATTAAGAGTGTAGTCGAATCGATACAAAAAATTAAGGGTTTATCTTTTGAAGTAGATTTTGATAGTCATGGAAGCGGATATGCATCATATGTAAGCGTATTTTGCTGGAAGAATGATGAGAGTTTAGCACGACAAGCGGGTGGTCTCCGATATTATACCGGGATTAGGTTGTATATTTGTAGATTAGCACCAGTTGCAGTGTTCGGAAAAGGTCAAATCTCAATACATAGAAGTAATATAGGTCATGATTTTCTTACCATTAATCAAGTCTATGAGATACCTGAAGGAAATTGGAAGAACGAAGTAGAGGATATTGTAAGGATACTAAAGGATTATTCTTATGAATTGTTAGATAAGGATTACTTGAAAGAAACACTTTGCTTTGAAGCCTATATTCCAACAATTTTAGTAGATAAGCCATACAAAGTTTACGATGCGCTCTTTTATTGGGAAGACTAGGGGGAGTTAAGACGATTCTTGATAATTGGAAGGGAGAACATTTTATTTTGATCTATTTCATTATAGGTACATTCCTACTTTTCTTGGTATTTACTGAAATAGCCAATCGATTAAAAAAGAAGCCATTATCTATCCTTATTTCTCAGAGAGAAGAGTCAGAAAGGCATATAAGTGCCGAAGAAAAGAAGAAAAAGATAAACAGCAGTTTTTCTGTAAGAGCGCAACGCGTAAATTGGCAGATTTCTAAGGGTTATCAACAGGGATGGTTTATCATAGGTACCATATCCGGATCTGTCGGATATGCGATATGTAGTAATGTTCTCGTTTTACTTGCAGGAATTACATTGGGAATTATGATTCCCTTTATACTTCTTCGATCTAAAGAAGAAAAATTTGCAGACGAGCTTCCACTTAGAGCGGAACAAGCAATAAATGCAATTGAACAACAGATGCAAGCAGATATTCCTATCTTTCATGCTATAAAGGCAGCCATTCCATTTATGCAATCTCCCCTTAAAGAAGAGTATCAGAAAGCTATCAATAAGGTCGAGCAGGCAAGTATCCCATTAAAAAAAGCTTTGGAAGATATCCCACATCGATTAGATATTAATCAATTGGAGTATTTTCATATGATTGTTGAGATAGCTGAAGAAACGGAAGAAAAGGCAAGGGACATCGTTCGGGATGCTTCGGATATGCTTAGAAGGCAACAAAAGCACACTGTACGATATCATAGAGAAGTTAATGGATCTAAAAAAGAAAGTTTGTATATGTTCTATCTCATTGTGGTAATGGTTGCTTCATTACACTTCATGTTGCCCGATAATAATCCAATGGCCGGGGGACCCATTCAAATGATTATGAATGTCGTTGTCATAGGAATCACCGGTTGGACAACCTGGACATATAGAAAGAAGCTACAAGCTAAAAATCTATTTTAATACTGATTTTTCTTGAAAAACTAACAAAATTATTATACAATATACGGTAATTGAATGAAATTTCTCATGGGTGCGTAGGCACAGTGAGGTCCAACCATAATTTCTATGGTATTGCTTTTTTAGCAAATTGGACTCACTGTGCTTTTTTGATTTCTAAAAAGGGGGAGAAGAAGTGAGCATAAATATTGGGGCTCTTTCTATTGCAACAGGAGCTGCTTTTTTTTGGGCCTTTTATCAAATTTACAATCCCACTTCTAAAAAACCAGCTAGTAATGATTTTATAAAATCAGAGTCGATGGCTAACAAAGAACGGGAGATTATATCAAAATCATCTGTTCACAAAATATTTTACCCGTTAAATCAACGGATACAGCAAATAAATCCATTATCAAAAAATTCATATGAGCAGTTAAAATTTGAGTTAGAAAAGTCCGGGGAATTTAATACAAGGCCAGAAGATATACAGATCGCGCAAATTGCTAATGCCTGTATTTACCCACTTTTCTTTTTAATTTTGTCTTTGTTTATTGCTGGGAACTATAAAACATTTTTTATTAGTTTGGGAGTTTTGGCAGGCTACTACATGTATCGAGCACCAATAAGAAATTTAAAACAAAAAAAAGCAAAGTTTGAGGAAAATAAAATACAGGACTTCACTCGTTTTGTCACGATCTATTTAATGCAGTCTTCCGGTAACAAAACAGTCTATGATGCTTTAACTGAAACAATAGTGCGCTCTAAGAAGAGAGTACCTGCATTACTGCACTATTTACATCAATTAGAAATGGATCTTCATACAAGAGGACCGGAAAGGGCATTGCGTGATTTCTCTTTAAAAATGAGAGAATCCTATGTTGATCGTTTTGTAAATAATGTTTTATTGTCCATTCAACAAGCTGGTGGCGATCAGAAGGAAATTAATTTGAGGCTTCGAGATACTTTAATAGAACTGCAAAATCAATTTGTAGACAATAAAATACAAAAACTCAAAGTAAAGTCTCGAGAGCCAGTGTATATAAGTGTATTGCTAATGGCAATTTACATGATTGTTTTGTTAGGTGCTTCGCTATTACAAGTGTTCTAGGTGATTTCAAGACACCTTTAAACATAATAAAACAAGGATAGAAAGGATTGAATTAAGTAATGAATAAAGTGGTTAGAGGTCTTAAAAATAAGTTTTCAAAGAACGCAACTGTATTAAGTATGAAAAAATGGGCCAAGGATGAAAGTGGATTCGAGGTTTTTGAAAAATTTGGTTTGACCCAAGGGGGAGTTCTTTTAGCCTTAGGGGTTTGTGCAGTTGCAGTAATTGTAATGAATGAATTTTGGTCTCAAGTTGGAGATAAATATTTTGGTTCCGAAGGTGGGCTGGATACTTTAAATCCTGATAGTGCTCAAGCAGTTGCACCAGGATGGGGTAAGGAAGCTGCTGGCGGTTGGAAATAATGATTACTCCATTCATTACCTGGTTGAAAGAGGAAGATGGGTTTGAAGTTTTCGAGAGATCTGTCCTAACTAAAGGGGGAATAATAATAGCTATAGGCGTTGGGAGCATTATTCTTTCGCTTACAGGGGGTGAATATACCCATATAGAAAATGAGTTTATAGGAAGCGAGGAAGAAGCAGATGAAACGCTTCGTCGATTCCATTAAAAATGAAGAAGGCTTTTTAACTTTTGAATGGAGTTATCTCTTATTAATCTTTTTAGTGATCATTGTATTTTTATTACCAAGCATAATTACCATAGGTAAAATATACTTATACTCCAATCAAGCTGCGGCCTATGCGATTCAAAGAGTCTCAGAACAAGGTTATATGACGGAAGAGATCGCTACAGATGTAATTAAACATTTAGAGAGCAATGGAATATATGACTTTGAATTGTATGGGACTGGTGAACCGAAAGGATTGAATGAGAAAGTTGAAGTAAAAATTATTGCCAAAGTCCATCCGCCTATTTTAAAAATAATGCCTTGGATGAGAACCAGGAATTCAAAAGCATATGAGGAAGGGGCATTATCACTAATATCTCAGAAAATTGACGTTTCAAATGTTTATATTAGATAAAAAAGAGTTATCTATTGTTGTAACAAATAAATCTTAAATATCCTCTGAACGATAAAACTAACAAACATTTCTCTTCCAGATAAGTTACTCTTGTGACCTCCTTGGTATCGTGATTAAGAGACTTCAAATTATATAATAGCAAGAGTGGTTATTTTATCCACCCTTGCTATTTTCCAGTTATTGGGAATTTGGAGCCGAATGGTAACTCATGTAAATAAGCCCTTGCCTTTCGGTAAGGACTTATTTAGTGGAAAGTAAGTATGCCCTTTATAATATTCGAATAAATGGGAAAAATTCGCCCAAGAAAGATAAAAATCATGGCAACACCAAGAAATTAAGCGCTCATCTTATCAAAGAGAGGGCATTTTTTATTTGAGGTCTATGGCTTTCAGGAAATATTAAACTAACAGTGTCTAAAAGTGGTATAAGTATTGGAAATGATAATTAACACAAGAAAGCCCTCACCAAAAATGAAGTGCACCCCTTAAAGTAGACATTGGAAAAAGCCCCAAGGTTATCCGAGGGGACTGACGGGACTGACCCCCGTTTGAGGGCTTTTTATTTGTTGTCTAACTTATCATATATATATCCATCCGTTTATAGCGATTAAATCCATGAGAACATGTAATTCAGTACCTACTAAAGCGGAAAGAAAAATTACTTTGAGTGAAATACTTTGTTTATAAGTAAATAAAACCATTAATTTAGGTACTATTTTAAGACAACCCATAACCAATGCAGTTAAGAATATGGCACAAGCCAAACCACCCAAATAAGTTTCATCCAGAACGCTTGGATTTAAACCTGGAATAAATGGTACGTAATAAAACACGTGAGTTAGAATATCCGGTAGCGCCATCCCGCAAAATAAAGTTGTAATGTTTAATTGTTTTCTGTATACCAATGCGGCAGTTGTAGTAACCATTGTATGTCCTATAATACCAGCCATATGAACCTCCATAAATCTTTTTTATCTAGTGATATTTTTAATCCCTTGAAACATTTTGCATGCTTTTTGTTTTACCAATTATTCTAAAATGGATAATCCTTTTATAAAATGAACGTTATCCATCCGACTCTCAGTAAGTTTCATAAATTCTTTCTCTGTTTGTACTTGTTTTGCATCATTTGTGTCTACGACTCCATTATTTTTCCCATACACTTTATTGAGTGTAAAAATCCCCATATATGTTTCTTTGGAAGGAATTTGATTAAATGTAGAATTGTCTACAATTAAGATGAACTCATCATACTCCGAAAAACGATCATGACCAAACCAAGTATTACTATCGTATCTTACAGGTATTTCTTTCCCATCAAACGCTATTTTTTTTAGATTTTCATTCTTTTTATCTGTAAATAACACTGCCTCGCCATTTGTTATTTTAGGTAAAGATTGAATTGGATCAGAGGTCGCAAAACCTTGCTTACTTTCCTTTCGTAATATTCCTTTTTTTATCACATCTTCAGCTGTTTTTTGATCCATAATGAATACTGAATTCCTATCACTTTTTGTTGTTTTGACTTTATATAAGTCTACTGACTTGATTTCACTATTGTGTTCATTTTTTATATGTTGTAATGCTTGTTTATCTCCTACCATTAGGATTCCGTTTCTTGGTTCTTTATATATAAAGGTTAAATAAACACCAAATAAAACAGCAGCAATTACAAATATATTTATTATTTTTCTCATTTTTATCTCCTTTGAATCTTTAATTTAATTGAGGTTTTAATTAACGGTTGTTATTTTCTTCCTAGGAAGTAAGTGATTTGTTCTAAAAAAGTCTAAACACGGAATCTAGTTTTTTAGGTTCGACACAGAGTTTAATTAATTTACTCGATAGTTCATATTGGATAACCTTACATTTACATGACAAATTTGTAAGAATTCTATTGACCATACCTTGGGGAGCTTGCTGTAAGGATTACAAGTGGGCAGGAGCCGTAGAATAAATAAACCCATTCTATAAGTAAGAACTCCGTCTAAAGATATAGAAGGGCTTTTAAAAAGTGTTGGATAATTACTCATTTTAAATCTTCACGTATTACCGATATTTAATAGGTAACTTTTTATTGTGTTAACTCGTCATACTCCGAGTGAAATAGTAAATTAGAAAAAGGGGTTAACAATCATGAACAAAACAAAATGGATTCCGGCGGTACTTCTAGTAGCCGCATTAGCATCTGCCTGTGGTAACAACCAAAAATCAACAGATGCCCCAGCAACAGCGACACAAGAGCCGAAACAGGAGCAGGCTCAACCAGCAACACAACAAACGGCTACTTCTACCTCTTCAGATGAGAAAGTAGTACAAAATCTAACTACTCCACAAGAAATAATTGTTTACAAACAAGGGTCTAAACAGGTAGTAAAACCTGAGGATGAATTATTTAAAACAATATTTACATTGACAAATAAACGTTTGATCAATCCAGGATATGTAATGCGTTTTGATGAAAGTAATGAAGCAGTTACCAAGACTGTTAAGGAAGGTCTTGCTGTGGAATTCAAATATGAGCAGTCAATTAAAAATACTATTCCTGCATTTGTAGGTGGAGAGAACAATCAGGAGATCAATGCAAAAAGTATCCTATTCATAGTGGATGGGGAAAATAAGAATCTCATGTTTTATTCAGAGGACGGTAAAAACTACGGAACAGCTCCAATTGAATACCCAGAGTCTGTAGAATTAAACGATCTGTTGAAAAAATAGTAGAAGGTTCAGACAGAGGTATTTCCTGTAGCATAAGGGAAATCGGCTTTTTACTTTTTTGGATAGTAAAAAATCAGTTATGGGGCTGATGAAGCAAGCCGTATACCTTGGTGAACTTGCCGATCGGGTAAGGGTTGCTAGTGGACAGGAGCCGCAGAATAAAAAGTAAACAGTTACTAGAGAACGAGAAAACGTCCGAATACGAGAGAGATTCGGACGTTTCTACATAATGTTTTTTCAGAAAGGGTCAGCTACTCTTCTTTATCCTTTTTTTTATAAATCTTATCCAAAAGGATAGAAACAAACACGGCTACTACGAAGCTAATTAAGTAACGAACAGGCTCTCTGATAAACCAATTATCAGCTATATTCATATCCTTTGTAATTTGCATAGTAGCATATACAGAAAAGATAATTAGAACCAACTTTAAAGTCTCTGTGTTCATCTTATCTCCTTTCTGTTTATTAAATGATAGCGTAAACGATACCTTCTGCAATATAACCGCAAGTTTTTGCAACCCACCCCCAAACATATGGCTCCAGGGCTTTGGTTACAGTTTCACGTACTTCTTCTAATGGACCCAATAAAATTACGCCATTCCAAAGAGTAAGCCATTTCTCTTCAGAAAGTTTTTCTTTTAAAATATCAGGGAATTTAGAATACATCTTTTTCGGTAACTCTTTTTTCACATACCCTTTCCCAAAATATTTCAGTAGCTTTGTTCCAAGAGAAACAAAACCCTGTGCTTCCAGTTGTGCAGGCTCTTTTACTACTACTCTTGGTGCAGTTTCTAAAATGTCCTTAGCAGTTTCTTGGATAATCTTATCCATTTCTTGTTGTGACATTGGAGTTTGGTAAGAAACTGATTGTGACACTTTTTCTTGAGCAAACGCGCTGGTCGCCGGAGCTATAGCAGTCCCTAGAAAACCAACAGTAGATAAAATTGCAATTCCTTTAATTAACTTTTTGTTCATCATAAAGTATAACCTCTTTTCTAAATATTATCAATAAAGGGATATTATTACATTTAAACCTACAAACATTCCTTATTCTCGATCAATATAATTACCTATAAGGAATAACTGAACCACGGCTTTATTTTGTTATACAAAGTTTCCCGTACAGCTTATTCACATGTAAGCAAATTACTTTTTCGAAAAAAAATATTTTTTTCCATTTAAACGCAAAGGCGTGGTAAACTCGAATGGAGCATCATTAATATGCTCTGATTGTGGGGGTGTTCCTAAGCTTTCGTTGGGCATTTGGGAACATCCCGTTTTTATTACCTGTTTAAAATCCTTCTTTCGACATCTACCTCTGCGATCGCCCCATACTAGCACCTAACATGCCTCCTAAGACCTATTTCTCGAAAAAGACATTCCTCCCTTTCAAAAAAATTCATTTTATATGATTTTAATAAAAGCATCATTCTCCTTTGTATATTTTGGTAATTCGTAATCATATTAACAACATAAGGTTTGGATGTAAATATATGTTAAAAAATAAAATTTATATTAATCTTTTAATAAAATGTTTGATTTACTAAACAATAAAAATAAAAAAACAGAATGCCGACCACTTTACGTGCCGACATTCTGTTGTATTACTATAGTTTTTAAATTCCAATTTGATCCGACATTTGTTTAATGAAGCTTACAGCAGAACCGAGTCCAAATAGGGATAACGCAGATAAAGACATTACCATCTTAATAAGATGTTTTTTCATAATAATCCCCCATTTCTATTATGTTATTCTATAATATGCTAAAAATCAAAAAAATGTCAATTAAAACAACAAAAGGATAAAAAATATCAAAATATTAAATTTTGTAAAACAATAAAATGAATGGTATAATATGTAAAAAACCGGGTTGATGAGGGAGGAAGTCAATTGAATACGATTGGCGAAAAAGTCAAAAAATACAGATTGAAATTAAACTTAACGCAGGGGGAATTAGCCGAAGGAATTTGCAGTCGCAGTTATATTTGTCAGGTTGAAAAAGACCATGCTTTACCAGTTCCAGATATCTTAGTTAAAATTGCAGAACGTTTACAGGTAAGCGTGGTTGAAATCTGTTCAGATTTTGATGTTTCTGCCTATGAACAAATCCAAGTACATAAAGCTATACGTGGAATTGTTAATAGTGCTGAGGAAGGGAATTTTGATAATATACACAAATTATTGTGTAAAATTTCGGGAATAGAGCTAAAAGAAGCAGAAAAAAGTGTTTATGAATGGGGAAAGGGAATAATAGCCCAATCAGATCAAAGCTTTTATCAAGCAGCGTCTTACTTTTTGGAAAGCATCAATTATGCAAGACAAACATCAAACCCTTTATTACTCATACGTCCCCTTGTCTCTTTAGGAGAGCTTTATTCAACACAAGAATTACCTCATAAGGCTATTTCTTATTTGGATGAAGCGTATCAATTGACACTTCAACATGATATTACCGGAATACCTAAGGTTGCCCTTCATTACACAATAGGATTAATGCATGTAAGACTAGGCGAATATTACTCAGGTATTGAAAAATTTGAACAAGCTGAAAAGATTAATCAGGCATACGATATTCTATATAAAAGTGGAGAGATTTATACAGGGATAGCAGTCTGTTATAGACATCTGGAACAATATGATATGGCAGAACAATATAACTTTAAAGCGCTTGAAGCTTTTAAATTGTATAATGATTCCAAGAGGAAAGCTCGCATTGCAGGTGTATATAACAATTTGGGAATTGTTTATAGATGTACTCAAAAATACAGTTTGTCTGTTTCTAACCTTGAAAAAGCAATCCAGTTTCATGAAGAGATGGGTTCACTACATTGGATGAATAATTCAAAGATTGAATTATCAAAAGTCTATAATCTAATTGGAAAATATGCCGAAGCAATAGAACTTTGTTTAACAGCAATTGAAAATAACACAAGTGAACATACTCTCGCTGAGGGGCTATTAACCCTTTCAGAAACACATTTTTATTTAGGAGAAAAAGATCAAGCTCTGCAATCCATAGATAGAGCCTTGTCTTATTTCTCTGATAGCCCAAATAGCAGATTCTTTTTAAAGGCATCACATCTGTTCAATAAAATGGTGTTTGAATTTGGAAAACAACCAGAAATAGAATCTATTTATGATAAGTATTTTGCAATTCGTGTATAAAGGGATATAAAAAACCTCTATTCCGTGTAAGGATGAACTGCCCCCCGTCAAGTAGACAATGGAAAAATAAAAGATCAGACACCAACTATTCACTTAGGTTGGTGTCTTTCTTATGATGCTGAACTTTGAAGGTATTGCCTGTATTCCAAAGGTGTCATACAGTTTAGTCTTTTCTGGTATCGATGGGTATTGTAGTAATTTATGTATTCTGTAATTGCTACTCCCAGATCTTTGTATGTATTGAATTTATTGAGATAATACATTTCGGATTTTATCATTCCCCAAAACGATTCCATCGGGCCATTGTCTATGCACCTAGATACCCTCGACATGCTTTGTATCATTCCTGCATCGTCCAGTTTCTTCTTGAATTTTTTGCTCGTATATTGGAATCCTCGGTCACTATGAAAGATAGGTTTAGCATTAGGATATGACTGATGTGCAATATCAAAAGTTCTAAAAACAAGTTCATTGTTGTTGGAATGCCCGATCACAAAAGAAACAATACTTTTATCTGACAAATCCAGGATTGCACTCAAATAAGCCTTTCTTTGAAGGCCATACTTCATTTCCGTCACGTCAGTGAGCCATTTTGTACCGAATCCATCGGATTCGAAATCTCTGTTTAAGACATTTTCCGCCGTAATTTCAGGCGTTGAAGGAATGTAATTCTTTTTCTTTCTGCGGCATACCGATTTTATTTGTAAGATACACATGAGTCTGTATATCCGTTTATGGTTAACAGTAAGATTGTGTTGTCGGTTTAGTTTGATTGTCATCTGACGATATCCAAGGATTCCATCTCTTTCTACATAGGCATCCTTAATCATGGGAAGCAACTCTTTGTTGAATTTCTCGTTATCACTTTCTTTCCTGTTTAGCCATTTATAATACGAAGAACGTTGAATCCCCATGTTTTCACAGAGTTGATTTATGGGATATAATTTACTGTCATGAAGATCGCGTATTGCAAGATATACAGGTTCATATCGGACTTGGCTTAGAATCGCCCCCCTTGGATTTCGTCCAGCTTTTTTAGTAAGTCAATCTCCATTTGCTTTCTTCTGTTCTCAGCTTGAAGCAGCTTATTTTGTGCCCTCAATTTCTCCACTTCGGACATCTCATCTTCAAGCTTTCGCTTTCCACGTTTATCCTGAAGTGCATCTACACCAGATTTAATGTATTTATTTGTCCAAGAATAAACTTGCTGATAGGATACCTGAAATTTCTGTGCGGTTTGGGCATAATTGTGTTGATGTTCTATACAGAATCTTACGATTTCAATTCTTTCATTGTAAGTAGTTGCTCGTCCTTTTGTCATGATTGGCGTTCCTCCTGAGCCGGAAGCTTTCGGCTTCTCATGACCATTATACTTCAGGATCCAGTTACGCAGTTGGCGGGTTGATTTGATGCCATATCTTTTACATATATCCATGTGAGAACCACCACTAGCCAGATAATCCTCGACAGCTGTTTTCTTTAATTCTGTGGAATAGGAGGAGTTCTTTGATGTATTGAGCAATCCGTTTGGACCTAACGTTTGATAAGTTTGAAGCCATTGTTTAATAGATGGAAAGGAAACATCTAGAAGATTTGCTAAATGATTAAGCGAATCTTCCCCACGAAGATATTTTTCAATAGCTGCAATCTTTTCTGACCCAGATATTTTTGCTTTATGGGACATAAAAATGCTCCTCCTTGTAAGGAAACAGTTATATTATTTCAACTGTCTACCACAAGGGGAGCATATCAATTAAAGGAGGGTGCTTCGTTTTTTCTTAACAAGCATCTCTGCAACCATTTTGCTTATTTTTATGAAATTTTGCAACTAAACAACCTGTTAGTATCTCAAAATCCGAAAAATCTTTTTAAGAAAACAGCCTCCAACATATAAATCAAGTGAGGATGTTTAATTATATGCGCAATATATAATTGAATTTTTCTGTTGAATGTTCGCATATAATAGGAACAAACGTTCTTGATTTGGAGGTTCATATGCGAAAACTAAGTCCTAAAAAGCTTCAGGTTTTTAAAGAAATTAAAACATACACAGATAAAATGAAATATCCTCCTACCGTAAGAGAATTGTGTAAACTCACAGGTACCAAATCAACAAGTACAATGCATAGACATTTAAATGATCTAAGAAAAATGGGAGTTTTAACCTGGAATGAAGGAAGACCAAGAACTCTTACAATTTCGGAAGGTTGAGAGAAATATGTTGTCTGA
The DNA here is from genome assembly GCF_026891775.1 of Brevibacillus halotolerans. Lineage (NCBI taxonomy): Bacteria > Bacillati > Bacillota > Bacilli > Caryophanales > Paenibacillaceae > Brevibacillus > Brevibacillus halotolerans. The sequence goes on along the minus strand of NZ_JAPTNK010000009.1, from coordinate 35,872 downwards.
CATCGAGAGAAAAGTACTTAGAATTATAGGAAACTATTCTGCGGGTAGACATAGATTTCCCACTATTGATGAACTGTGCATAAAAACAGGAAGGTCACGTAAGGGAATAATAGAGGTGCTGGAAGTTTTACATAAGGAAACATATATTGTATGGACTAAGAAAAACCCTGATGAAATAGAACTTTTAGAAGCTTGGGAACGAAAGAGCTTATGGAAAAATAATAACTTATAGAAGGACAATTAAATGACAAAAACTAGATTTGACATTCAAAGTTAAAAGAATTAAAGAAATACAAGTCGCAGAGGGGATTGGATTTAGAAATTAAAATCCAGGTGTGACGATCCGAGGCGTGAGATTTGTGAGAATAATATGGTCAATTCTGTTGGTGACAGGTCGAGATCTCGCTGTATCCAGAAGTGAATGGTTCCCACATAGGCAGAGACAAGGTAGGCAAATAAATATTGCTGTTATACTTTTGAATTCCTGCTTCTCATCCAAGGCATTATTTTTAGAATGGGCGGATGGACTTTGGCAATAATTTTTACTTCAACTTTCTCATTAAATCCTTTCGGTTCACCAGTCCCATACAATTCAAAATCATATATTCCATTGCTCTCTAAATGTTTAATTACATCTGTAGCGATCTCTTCCGTCATATAACCTTGTTCTGAGACTCTTTGAATCGCATAGGTCGCAGCTTGATTGGAGTATATAAGAATGTTTCACCTATGGTAATTATGTTTGGTAATAAAAATACAATGGTTACTATTAAGATTAATATGAAGAGAACAGAAATGATCTCATTTCCATTTGAATTTATCTCCAATTAATGCGACTATTACTATTGTTGCCCCTAGATACAGACGATCTAGTACCAAAAAGAAAGTGATTTCAACATTATGAATGTGAGCTTCCCATATGTAGTACCAACCAACAAGCATAAAAAAAACTCCTAATATTAGAAAAAACAGATTTCTTTTCTTCATATTGGTCGCTTCCCCCTGACAAAACAAGCACTGGAAAACCATGCTTATTTTAATTAATAGCTCCTAACTACTATACACTTATTTTGATAAGGGGGGATTTTCTAAATGACGGGGATCTCACTCAAGTTTTTATGAAATAGAGATATGAACCATGAAACTGCTCACGTATTAATTGGGTCAATCGAGAACCGAAGGACGTGTCTCCATTTGGTCTCATGAATACCTGAAAGAATAGATATGCAATAAATCAAGTATTCGTGGTTGATTTAAACACTGGCCAACGAATGCCTATTTCTGCTAATCAGACTCTTACAAGTAAATTGTATAAATCAGGAAGATTTATTTCTTTCGCTCTTGATGACGACGAAAAAAATAAAGATGTGATAAAAATGTATGTTCTTGAGTGATGTTATTAATTTAGCCAAAATATTTCTAACTGGGAAAACTGAGATGACAGGGCGGTCAAGGTAAAATATTTGTAATAAGGCAAATGGAGGCATCTATTGGTGTCTGCTTCCGGGTAGTTTATTCAATATAACAGAAGGCTAAAGAATAGTAGGGGATTTATATTATTAATATACTGACTTCTTGTAGCAAATGAGGAAGGGGCATTATCACTAATATCTCAGAAAATTGACGTTTCAAACGTTTATATTAGATAAAAAAGAGTTATCTATTGTTGTAACAAATAGATCTTAAATATCCTCTGAACGATAAAACTAACATAGATTGCTCTTCCGGATAAGGTACTCTTGTGACCTCCTTCAAATCGTAATCAAGAGTCTTCAAATTATATAATAGCAAGAGTGGTTATTTTATCCACCCTTGCTATTTTTCAGTTATTAGGAGGGCGATATTCTTACTTCCCAGTTAACAGTAATTTCTGATGTAAACCCGTCCTCTTTTCTTTTAAACCCATGCTTTGTTGCAAATCATTTAATTTCTCTATTTCATAGCACTTTCCAACTCAATGATCTCATATCCATCTGCAACCAAACAAGAGAAAACAGTGGAAATGAGAAAAGTAGCTAAGAAAACTACTCAAAAAACTAAAAAGGCTTTTCTAGAAGCTTACTGTAGAAGTGCGCGAGGAGTTTGAAGTTGAGAAAGCAGAACGAGCGGCGGCATGAAAAAAGAACTGGCTCGCCAGAAAGAAGACATGAACCAGTTCAATAAAGAGAAACGTGCTCGTGAAGATCAACTCGAAACAGAGTGAAAGAAGTAGCTGAACGTTGCGTGAGGAACTGAAATCTGCTAACAGCAGTGTTGAATCTATTGCTACTAATGCTGTTGTAGCCGCAGGTCAGTCCAATGTGACTGTTCAGACAGATAAACATTTCAATTTCAAAGATGGATATTCATTCTTTTAGGATAATTTTACGTTTATCGAGCAGTCTATTAACGAAATAGAAATATCTTCTAATTTACTATCGTATAAGGAGAGATTTTTATAGCACTTTTAGTCACATTTGTTGGTACTTCGCCAATCCCAACGCCAGGAGCTAGTGCCTCATACAAAATTTGGTCATACAAAATCGAGGGTAACGGACAAGAGATATCAACAGGACAGCGGTGGGCTCTCGCCCTTCCAGGTAACGTAAATGTACAAGATCCAAGCCTCTTCCCTGATGTATCTGAATTGGCTGGAACATTTGTTACACCTGATCCAACATCAGGTATTCAGTATGTAGGTCGTACAGCGAGCTCTACCAATAGTCTAACTATCGCGTTCGTTGCACCAGCCCGTACATCCTCCGGAAAGGTGCTCCTTTACAAGTCCACCCCCGGCGAAAACTGGGTATCTGTGGCCTTCTCTGCCATGCCAAACGGTACGACAAGCCATGGACAAAACATAACACTTCCTGCTCCTGGTGCCCCAGTATACACAGGCCGGCCTGTGTATGACTTCTCGGGTACCCTTCCGTATGCCAGTGAGTTATTCGGCGTCTATCAGCCCTTAGCTGGGTGGTTCAGCTTGCTATCAGCACTTTCGACCGCTGCATTGTATCCTAAGTCTGTGTTATCGAAGCTAAGTCCGAAGCAGTTTCACGGGGAAAGCGCCCGGACTCTGAGTAACGAGGCCTTGGCTACGCTTGCGGAGCAATACGAGGCCGCTCCAACCGGCGTGCTGTCTCCGGTGGGATTAGTAAACCTTTTTCGGGAGTACTTTTTCGAGTTTGATACCTTCCTTGGAAAACCTGCGGGTCATATCTGGGTCAGCCCCGGTGGTACCGTAGAGGTGGTCGAAACCAGTACCCGACGGACGCTAGTTGAAAAGTTGGCCGAGCAGTCAGAGGAGATTTCCCGTAAGACAGAGGAGAGCTTCACTGAACAGGACGATGTCGCGGACGCGGTCAAAGAAGAAAACTCCAACGACACTAAACTTGGTGTCAGCGCTACCGGGGGGGTTAACGCGAAGATCTACCATGCTGATGTGAGTGCAAGTTTTAGTACCCAAAACACCGTAAAGCGGGCCTCGGAGGCAATGCACAAACGTACTCGGACACAGACTGCCAAGGTTACCAGTGAAATCAAGCGAAATTTCAGGACCAGTTTCAAAACGGTAACCGAAACTATGGACACCTCCAGCCGACGTTATATCCTCCAGAACAATACCCCCGATCTAGTCAACTACGAACTCAGGCGAAAGATGCGCAAGGTGGGCGTACAACTACAACATGTCGGTACGCGTTTTTGTTGGCAGGTGTACATTGGCGACCCAGGTAAAAGCCTTGGACTTGGAGATATGGTTCATGTGGTGGAATCTCCGGATCTTACCGCGATTAGAAAACCGGAGAAATTACCGTATCCAGTGAACAAAGAGATTCCCTTCCACTTCGAGATCCCATTCCTTCATGACAAAGGACCGGACGATGAAGCTGAGGAAACGTATACACCACATCCTGACAATCCCTGCCGTGGAGTAAATCCCAGTACGACAGGTCATGACGATACGATTCAGTTCTGCTTCGAGAAGCAACTGCCCCCACCGCCGCCAGGTTATGTACATAGTAAAATTGTTTCGGTAGACCATCATGGAGCTCAGGTTCAATATTTTTATCAACTAGTCCCTTCTTCTGATCCGGTAAAGCCCCTTATCAAGGTGCAATTTACTTACGCGAATTTTCAGGGCAGGAAGTCTCTTCCTTTCGATTTTGTCCTGCTCTACATTCCAACGGACGAGGCGAAGGCGGAGGTGGATAAACTCAACTTAGAAGCAGAGACTGCTTATAAGAAGGAGGTTGCACGGTTACAACACGAAGCTTATGGCAAGGCTGTCCGCGAACGACTTCGGCTGGTTAGTTCAATACGCCCCCGTCCTCCCGAGGATCTACGTAGCGAGGAGCGCCGATCCGTGTTCCGTAATCTTATTCGAAGGCTGGAGGAACTTGGGCATTACCCGCAGAATCCTCAACAACTTCCTTTCCTGGAATCGGAGCAAATTCAACAGTTTTTTGATGTGGACGAGATGCTATATTTCGTCGCCCCTGATTATTGGCAGCCCGGTCCAGTATCTCCCCCTCCACCTACTCAAAACAGCGTAGGCAGATATCCAGTTCCGCCTTTTGAGGAGGAGCCGCCGGCAGGTACTACGTCTCTGCCTCTCGCTGGACAGACCGTGGCAGGATGGTACTCCAGAGCAGAGGAGTACAAAGTAATAAATGGACAGGAGTTTCCTCCATCTGAGTGGCGGGTGGATTACCTTATCACCGAGCAGACACAGCCTGCACCGATGGGAAGTTCGCTTGGGTGGCTGATTCAAATAGACGGCGATGAGCGGCGGAATGAATTTCTCAACTCTGCATGGGTAAAAGCCATTCTTCCAATTCGGCCTGGCCAAGAAATAGCCGCTCTTTCTTGGCTTACTAAGGTTGAAGGAGTGGCTGCACTTGGCCTTCCTTATCCATACCAACCAGGAGACCCAGATATTTTCCAAGGAAAGAAAGTTGGCGAGGTTCTAAAAATCCTTGCAGAACAACTTCAAGTAGCAAATACGGACGTATCCAAGACTTTGGCATCGGAAAAGGTCTTCGAAACCGGTTTTGACCCCTTAGCCGGTGGCTTTCGGCCAGCTGAGCCCTACGAGGTATTTGACCAATGGATAGAGATCCTGCCAACCGATCAGGTGGCTGCTGTGGCTGTTCGCTACGACCCTAAGACTGGACAGCAAATTTAAAGAAAAGGTGTTGGAACTATGACATCGCGCAATACACCTGGATCACTGATCTTGGATGCCTTTTATGTCGACGAGTTCGGCGTTCAAAATGCTTCCCACAACATAGATTCTAGAATGCCTAGAGCCACTCCGCTTCTACATAAGAACAAATTTACTTCCGTTCACCCACTACGTGGAGGAGGAGTTATAGAGTTCGCTGAGACAGTGCGATTGCCAGATGTTACCAACAAAGCTAATCCTAGGCACAATCCTAGTCTTGCAGGCCAATGGGTGCAGACCAACATCCCCAGTAGCCATCGAGACACTCATCCAGTGTGGCTTTTCCTCTCAGCATCGACTTTGACACGCGCCAGGGAGCTGAGAAGCGACCAGCCATGGGATACACCAATCCGAGTTTCCATTCTGTATGCAGTCGGTTTCGAGATGAACCGTCACGGGCTTCGATCCGCAATAGCCACTCATCCCGAGCCATCAGCGCTGATCGTGGTGCCTGGCATCGAACCCCCCTTACCTCGTTGGGGGGTTGGTATTAACGATTCGGATCTGATGAATCTGCTCCAATCTGCAGTTAGTCGACCTGTGACATATAATACAAAGGTGATGGCTGCCTATAGTACCGGTGCCAACGGCCTCAATCAGACTCTGTTGCACAATTTGATTGACGTGAGCCAGGTTGAGCGGATTATCTTCTATGACTGCCTATATGAAAAGGTTAGTGGAAACACAGCGGAGGCGCTTAATGCTGCGAGGCGCAGGGCAGGTCCAAGCTTGAAAATTATTGCTTATAAATGCACCAAGAATGGAAATAGCCTAGACAGTAGTTTCAATCTTTCTGTGGTCAGGAAAAACCCCGGACTTATTCGCTCGGATGGAGTTGTCGACCTATCCTATATGACTGCTGGTGTCTTCCCAGCTTACTCCGCCATAATTACTTTTCGGGCCCTCGAGAGTGGCATCGCCGATGGCCTAATTACTCTCACTTCTTCGCTTCATACCGCCTTCGACGAGATGAAGCGAATTGTACCGGCGAGAGGTAAGGTAGTAAGCCAGTCCAACACTTGGAGTTACGTCTTCGGAGGCTCTCCGCCATCGGACAAGGTGCTTCTTTCTAGTTGGTACAAAGATAATGAGAGGGTTATAAAGCAATTTTATAGTCATCTGGGCTCAATAACGAAATCGGGTAGTATTCGTGAATTAATCTGGGGCAACCAGTTGCCCGGTTGGTCTGGAGGAGACGGAGAAGAAAACCACGACCTGCTACTTCCTGACTTTGCTTGGGAATACTTGACACCATGACAACCCTGGATCTGGAATCCTGAGAAACGTATTACATAAGAAGAGTTTGTCCACAGTCTGTAACGCCTGAATCTAAAAAATTCAGGCGTTTTTCAAAAGGATAATCCCTAAAAAATGGATTATCTATTATTGGAAAGTAGTAATACAGGTTAGTGGCACCCCTAAGCTTTACATAATAATTATTAAGTAAATAAAACTAGTACTAGCTCCTTTTAGTTCTCTCTTGTTACACGATCAACCGCAGCTTTTTGTTGCTCTTCTGATGTGTGGGTATATGTTTGAGTTGTCGTTATTGTGCCCAAGTTGAGTTTGAAGGGAGGGAAGGGTAGAGGCTGGGTTTTCAATATACTTGGAAGCAAAACTATGCCGTAACCCATGTGTAGTTAATCCAAGTTTACCATAAGCCTTACCATATTTTTTCACAATATCCTGGAATGTTCTCCAATGCATTCTAGACCCATTACTATGCGACTGTAAAAAGTGACATCTAAACGTTTATATCCTCTAACGATAAAACTAACAAACATTGCTCTTCCGGATAAGGGACTCTTGTGACCTCCTTCGAATCGAGATCAAGAGCCTTTTAAATTATATAATAGCAAGAGTGGTTATTTTTATCCACCCTTGCTATTTTTCAGGTATTAGGAGGGCGATATTCTTACTTCCCAGTTAACAGCAATTTCTGATGTAAACCCGTCCTCTTTTCTTTTAAACCCATGCTTTGTTGCAAATGATTTAATTTCTCTCGTCATAGCACTTTCCAACTCAATGATCTCATATCCATTCTCATTTCCATATTCCTTTAAAATTTGAAGCAATCTTGATCCGTATCCTATTCGGGTATTCTGAAACTGAATCCTGGCAATCGTGATTTTTTTCATCAACAAATTATAACGAATCATTGCCTCATTCTCATTTCCTATAACAAATAACCGATTCATGTCTACCCTGGCTTCCACTCTTCCTTTATTATCCTCCTCAAAGAGTTGAATAACTGGCTGACACTCATCTAATGATACTCGATTGAACAAGATTCAGACCTCCCTTCCAATATTTGAGATTGTCTTATTTAACGCTAATCAGAATCCATAATGTTAAAATCTTCATTTACGACATGAAAATCTATATAGGCCCATATGAATCGATGAAATATTTCCTGTAGCCAAATACGTAAGTTGAATGATGAAGGATTTCGTAGAAGACACCCACAGTATCTACAAGGGATTTATCAACGTATACTTTTCCTCTTTAGAAGAGGGTTCTTTAACGATTTCATAAGACCAGATAGTAACCGGTGCATATTGTAAAAAGACTGTATACGAAACTGTCTGCAAATTTCGTTTCTTTATGTTTTTAGTTGGAGAATATGAGTTTGAGTGAAAGACCTTGTTTCTAGATTTTTCACAAATTAATAGGATAACCTTGCAAGATTGACGAAAAGCTCCTTTTGAAAAACCCTGAACTTTTAAAATTCAGGCGTTTTTCAAAAGGATAATTCTAGTTCAATGAGAGTGGGGAGGAATTAAGTTCCTAAAAAATGGATTATACATGATTGAAAAGTAGTAAAACAGGTCAGTGACACCTCTTAACTTTACATAATAATTATTAAGTTAATAGAGCCAGTAATCTTACAATCCCCTTTTTAATTGCTATCTTGTTACACGATCAACCGCAGCTTTTTGTTGCTCTTCTGATGTGTGGGTATATGTTTGAGTTGTCGTTATTGCACTATGCCCAAGTTGAGTTTGAAGGGAGGGAAGGGTAGAGGCTGGGTTTTCAATATACTTGGAAGCAAAACTATGCCGTAACCCATGTGTAGTTAATCCAGGTTTACCATAAGCCTTACCATATTTTTTCACAATATCCTGGAATGTTCTCCAATGCATTCTAGATCCATTGCTATCTCCACATGAAATTGCAAGGAAAAGTGCTTTTTCATTTTTTTGTGGTTTATAGCAGCTCTCGCGGATTTCCAAGTATTTTTCTAACCAGCCAAGTGCTTCTTTTGAAAAATAGGGGGCATCTTCTTTGTTCCCTTTTCTAGAGATCAGTAGTTGCCTATCCTTCTTATCAATCATATCTAGATCCAAATTAATGATCTCAGAAAGACGAATTCCGCTTCCCAATGCTAAGGCGATTAATGCCGTATCTCTTATGCGATTTAGCTCATGGGCCTTTAACTGTAATTTATGTGTACAAACTGACTTATAGCCTTCATATACAAATTCAATGAATTCAGTTATATCATTTGATCCTATTGTTTTTGGTTTCATTCTTGCACGTACAGCAGCGGGAGTAGAGCGTTTACTCTTGATTTCAATCTTGGCCATCACGTTATACTCTAACAAAGTTCTGTTACGATCTTCAGGATCTTCTTCCCTGTATAACCAATTAAAAAGGGACTTTAGAGAAGACAGTTTGCGATTTATCGCGCTATCGCTTTGTTCATCATTTGATTTCTTGTGTTTTCCATATCTCTTAACGTGACTAATAAAGCCTTGAATATTGGAACGATGCAACACATTCAGATCAGAAAGAGTGATTTCATTACTAGTTTTTGCAGTCGTTAAACAATCGACAATCATCCAATCAAAAAACATTTGGTAGTCAATTGCATATCCACGTAAAGTAGAAGGGGAGCATTTCTTTTCAGTTGTTAGATATTGAAAATAGAGATCAACGAAGTAGGGTAAGCGGCTTACTCTTTCCTCAACTTCTTCTTTATGTTTTTGTTTAATCGTAGACATAGGGGAGACACCTCAACTTTAACGAAAAAAGCATTGTAGAAAATTATATTTTTTACATAATACATAAGTTTCATTATACAATTTGTAGTATTATATGGGTAGTGACGATTGGAAGTATGTGTTATTTTTTTCGATTTAGCCAGGAGACGAAAAAGGTATCTGATTCGCTCTTAGGAATTATCAACCGTGACAGGGGTAACCCAGATGTTGTGATTCAAAATACGAAAGCTACAACATTAAAAAATTAGAAAATGAAGTGAAAGGGATGAGTCAACCTTATATTAATGATTTCTCAGATATAAAAGAAGTTAGATGGGAATAGTAGAGATATTGAGTAGTGGAAAAAATACCCTTGTAATGACAATCAATACGAAAAAACATTATGAAGAATCAAAAACAATTTAGCTATTAAGGAATAAAAGATATGTGTGATTTTTATTAATAGATTAAGAGAGGTATATGCAAAATGGAACAAGTAAAAAAATTAAGAGTGAGTCATTTCCCGCAAATTACGTGTGAACCATTTACTGTTGAAGTAGATAATTTGGAGCAAGCGAGACTAATGTACAATACACTTGCCGATTATGATTTATTCCAGTTTAACAATAACATCAAGCCGGATTATGCAAACTCTACAATCGTAGAGCGATGGAATGATGAACAACAAGAATGGTTAATTTGGTTTGATGAAGAGACTGGAATTGATGATATAAACGAATATTTTAAGGAGAACGAAAACTAATATCTTACTAAATAAAGTGTTTTTTTAGAACAACAGGACTAGGTATATCAAGAAAAGGCATAAAAAGGATGTAACCTGGCATTTCTAGTAAAGGAAATAAATGCAGGTTACATCTTTCTCCTACTAATCTATTTTGAATGGAGGCTTTCAATAAATAACTTCGATTCTAATCACTTTAACGGGTTGAAAGAACTTGTTAAAGATGCTAACGAGCTATATATTATCAATCTCATTTTTAATCCAGTCATTTGATTTTATCTTTAATGAGACCATTGCTTATCATGTAATGAGTATCATATAGAACCTGTTTCTTTATGAATAGGGACGTAGCAACCCTGCCATTCCCCAAAACCAACGTAGGAAATGTCGTTTTCCTACGTTGGTTTTGGGGGGACTATGCTTATATCGGTAATAATGTCCATATTGTCTTTGAGAAATGGTATGCAGTTTAAATAGTTCTTTTCGTGGAAATGACTATGTGTGACAATCTGTTATGGAGGCGATTAAGAATTGAAATACAGCATTAAGCTGTGCCTAGTTTGCTATGAACAGTTTGAATCCCGCAGACGTGATGCAATGTATTGCGGCAGTGCTTGTCGCCAGGTAGCTTCACGTGACCGGAGAAAAGGTCTTAACACTTATGAGCTACCTAATTGGATGAGATTCCGCATAATTCATTTTCAAGAAGTCTTCAATCTAAAGACACTAGCTAATAATTACAAACGTCGTGAATGGATTGATTCTATTGAGGATTTATATCGAATTAAAGAATGTATAGAAGGATACCAGTCTGTTCTATTCATTTGTTACAATAAATTTGATATACCCAAAGTTGCGGATGAAATTAACCGATGCAGCTAACATATCAATCAAACAATGTAAAAAGACTGACATGAGTATAAAAGGAGATATAAGTAGAACTATTTAATAAGATGGTTCCTTTTTATTTTCAGTTCATGAAATAGCATTTTTAAGTAATAATAAAAAATGAGATAATTTTTTACTTCTATTAACCAACTCTCGTGTTGTTTAGTGACACAAACTTGTATACCTTTTTTAATGAAAACCTTATAGATATGGGATACTTTATTGTAAATTTGGTAAACATGTTTGTGTCACCGTTATATTCCTGCTGGGCATCGGTGATTGCAAGCTTTGAATAGACTTCCAGTGACTTCCGGCTTTCATGTCCGGAATACGGTTGTATGAGCGCGTCATCGATGCCCTGCTTTTTGAGCCAGGTTAACAGGAAATGTCGTAGCTTGTGTGGCACCAGACCGGCTTCCTCTGAATATTTGGTCAAAATCTGTCGTATTCCCCGGTCCGTGTACTTCTTCTTCCACGATGATTCAAATAAATAGACCGCTGCTTTTTCTTCATCGCGTCAGCGTGCATGGCCAGCAGTTCTTTAAATGACTGAGGGAACGGAACGATGCGATCCTTGTCCCCCTTTCCGTTATTGATGCGAACTTGGCAGTAGTGAAAATCAATATCCGTCAGCTGAATATTGATTAGTTCGCTAACGCAGATACCGGTATACATGAGTGTCTTGACAATCATCATGTCTTGGAAATTTTTCGACTTCCAGACTACTTCGTAATAACGCTTGAGCTCTTCCTCTGTTGGCACGTATGGTAGCTTCTTGGATGCCTTTGGAATCGATAACCATAGTTTGACTCTTCCCCGGCAATGAGTTCCATCAACCATTCTTTGATCTGATTGTCAGGGATGGGACGCTGTTGTTGGTTGAAGGAATACCTAGGGATAGGACGTCCTCCGTTGTATACTCGTTCCTGCTTGAAATGCTTCTTTCGGTAATAATACGTTGGCCTTAAACGTTTGAATTTGAGACTTAGTTTTCTTCCTCTAACAACGGGTTATACTGTTGACCCTCTTTCTTTCTATTCAGAAGTATATTCCATTTATCTCCTTCCTTCACTGTCGTAAAAGCGACTTTATTTATGATGTTCTTATCATTAGCTCCTTCATAGCTCCTAAATTTTATTTCAGTGATTACCTCACATTTGCCTTCATCTACACAATCGCTACTAACCACTTTAAAATATTCCATTGGGTGTCGAACCATAGAGTTCACAAACGCTTCCTTGGTAGGTGGATTATCAGCACTTACCATATTATAGGCTTCATCATCCTTTTGATCCTTTAGTGCTTGCAAATAATTAGATACTAGTGCTTCCTGCGGGGAAGGCTCTTTAGATGCACATCCCGTTAAAGCTAAAGACACCACTAAAAAAGCACCGAAAATACTTTTATATTTTTCCATTATTTCACCTCAAAATACTTTTTGTAAAAAAATGGTATGGATAATAATAGTGTATCACACAATAGAAAAATAGAGGTGGGGGTTTTTATGAAAAAGGGTATTGTATCAACAGTTTTGGCACTTAGCTTATTAGCTCCAGCGACAGGGGCGCTTGCAGAAGAAACTCGCAGTAACTATGACTACAGCATCGAAGAGAGTTTAAAATTGCAGGAATCAGAAGACGCCAAAGAAGATGCTCTCTTAGATTTGAGAGTTCCATTTGAACACAGAGGAATATCTGCTCAAGCTATCGACATTCTATCAGCCTACGGTAAAATCTATTTTGATGCTGACTTCAAGGTTAAGAATAATTACCAATTCCTTATAGTTTTCGCATAAAGATCGCGAGTATGACTCAATACGGATCATGACGGATACAGAAGAATATACTGGCAGTAATGACGAATTCACCGTGCTCCTTGAGGCGTACGACGATGATAGGGACACTTGGCTCATAAAAGATCGAGTAACTTGCAGAGTTGGCATATTTCAATCTAGATTAAAAAACCTGAGCCCGGTAGATTACCGAACTCAGGAAGATTAGATGGAACTTATTGAAAGTGGTCTACTTTACAGGAATAAAATTACTTTAAGGGAGGACATTATGTGATAGTACACAAGCAGTTTAATTAAACAAGCTAATCTAATCCTCATAACAGTTTTATAATTCTGACACACGCTTCCGCAACGTACTGATCATGCGTAACGATAATGATTGTTTTGCCTTCATTATTGAGCCCCTTTAGAAGCTTAACAATTTCGTTTCTGTTGTCAATATCCAATGAGCCAGTAGGTTCATCGGCAAGAATGAGGTCACAGGGTTTTAACAAGGTTCTCGCAATCGCCAGCCTCTGCTGCTCTCCGCCTGAAAGGCCGTATGTTTTTTGCTTGAGCGGTATATCCATCCCCACCTTCTCCAGCGCATCCATTTTTAATTTTTGCTTTTCCTTTTTTGATTTTCTTGAATAGAGTAACGGAATTTCAAGATTATATTCCACTGTTGCATCATCAATTAATGCGTAATTTTGGAATAAATAAGCGATTTTTGTCCTGAGAAGCCTGTTTGCTTGAGCTGAACCAATCCGCGGGGGAATCTTATCAAACAGTTTGACAGTGCCACCACTTGGATTTTCTAGCAATCCCATGATATTCAAAACTGTTGTCTTTCCAGACCCGCTTTTCCCAGTAATGGCGAGCATTTCACCCTCATAGACCTTCAAATTTATATGTTCAAGAACCAAGTCGTCTTGATAACGTTTACTGACATCCACTAGTTCACATACCGTTTTCATGCTACTTAAACCCCTCCCTTCAGGATTTTCACTTTGTTTTTATGCTCGATAACGAAAAGTGCAAGAACGGACGCTACTAATTCAAATAAGAATACCCCACCCCCTACTGCAAGCACATTAATATCAGGTGATCCGATTGCTTGGTAGATGGATGATGCCACTTCAAAAACACTTCCCGCCTTCTCCACCAAATTAGATGCCAGCCCGTTGTTAATAAGGAAACAGATACCCAATTGAATCACCCATGTCATTGTTAAAATCCACATATACTCCTTGTACGTTTTAAAAAAATCAGCGCCAAATAATCTGCGAACGATAAATCTTCGTTGGTATTTGCTGAAGAATACACTAAGATTCTGCACAACAAGCACTAATAACCCCGTTACCAGTCCGAAGCTTATGAACAAAAGCTGGTTCCTCTGCTTTTGTAGATCGTATATCTGCTCTAAAACGTACTGGTCAACTGCTATTAGGTTTTTCAGGTTGTCATCGAGTTCTAGCCTTTTGAGTTCTGGCTCCAGCGCCTTTAACGTCTGCTGGCTGTCTCTATTGATCAGCTTCACCTTTAACGGATCACGGCCACCACCACCGGTCATCATGTTTGCCTTATCTGCAACAAGACTGTTTTTCTCAGTGATCACTTGAATGATCGGATCTACAATGATATTGTTTTCTAAGCGAAATACATCAGGGTTGAAGCTAAAAATTTTCTGATCATTAGCAATCCAGACAATTGTAATCTGTTGATTCTTTACGCGATCTGGAATCTTTACTTTAAACAGGTTCTCATCCGCTTCAAGACGACTCTTTCTGCTTTTCTTAAAGTAATCCATAATATCTTTTTCATTATCACGGTATTTTTCAGGTACAAGCAAAATGAAATCACTTGTATCTTCAAAAATTTTCACAGGATTATTTTGGATATCATACACAGGAAACTCATGCAGATAATTAAGATTTACCGAAATAGAACGTATGCCGTCAAATTTCCTGTTAAGAACAAGCGATTTTTGCTCATATGCTCTCGCGTGAATATATACGGCTCCCATTCGATTGAGTAGAGGGTAAAGTCCTGTGACTTTAGTTACAGTCGTTTTGTGTGATCCTTTCTGTAAATCCTCCAAATCATTCCCGACCTTTACGGGATAGAACACACCATAATCCTTGCTGCGCTCCCAACTCTTCAGATTTTCCTGCTTGATATGCAAATCATTATACTGACTCCAGGTTGAAAGGATGATTAGGATGAGAAATATCGTGCATCCAGTCTTGAGTAGAGTGTTCAAAACGAAGATGCCATTCGTTTCTTTGCGATTCTTGATTACATCGACTACCTTGATTCTAGAGATGTAGATATAGGCGATGAATGAAATTAAAGTGACAATGATATAACTGATCAATTGGGAAATGATAACACTTCCTATGAACTGAACAGTTGTGCCCTTTATTAGCAAGGCTGCAAGTACAGAAGTAGTTGTAGTTAGAACAAAAATAATGGTAATTAATCTCCCTACGACTATGTACCATAGATACAAGTTAGACAGGCCGTGCATTTTCATAACGCCGATCCGCTTGGACTCGTTAAAAATATAGTAGATGAGCATAATGATCACGATGATAATAATTAAGTACCTAATGTATGTAAAGAAGTCTTCCTTGATTTCCATTTCCCCTGAATTGTAAGATTGACGACTCTTAAAATCTTCAGGAGTAAACAAAGCCCCTTGGTCAGCCATTTTATTAGAAATTATTTTGCTGATGACTCGGTCAACAAACTCATTGTATCGTTCTTCAGATGCTTCGACAAAATACTGGCCTGTTACGGGAAGATGTTCATAAGCAACCTTAAGCGGTTTTATTTCGAACAAGTGGTTATTACCAAAAGTTTTGAGTATACCTACCTGATCCTGGTTACCGGTATCTACCGTTGATAGGAAGGAATTACTCTGCTGCGTGTCGTCCGAGGTCAGAAACTTCCCCTTTTCTAATCGAAAAGAATCAAATAACCGGGTGCTGGTTGTCATCAGCACGTATTTGTGAATTTGAACCTCGTCATCTACGCCGTAATTGATGTGTGTTTTGAAAATATTGACCTTGCTCTCGATGGCCGCTTCTAGTAAGATCGGGTACATCTCATCCGGTGAAGAAAAATTCGCATAGTCGGGAATCCCAAACTGCCTTGAAATCCCCTCTCCTGCCTTTTCCATTTGATCAAGTTCATTTTGAGAGGTTTGATTGTAAACCAACAAAAAAGAAACTACGAAAATAAAGACTAGCAAACTAGCTAATGTTTTTTTCAATTCACCCGCCCCCTCAAATAATGAAAAATTCAGACCCTTTTCAAAAACATACCATACGTTACTCTTCTGAGTAACGTATGGTAGTTGCTTGTAATCATTATATTATTTAGATCGTTTTGCCTCATTATCCCAGTATGCATAACAGGTATATTTCTTGTCTGCATATGCCTCTGCCTTTGCCCATTCGCCAGCTTCCTGATAATCCGTATCTTCATCGTCTCCTATGATAGCTGTCGCAGAATGATAGTTTTCCGGGTGTTTGTAATGGGACCAGCATTTCTTTTGAGCACCAATTTTGGATGAGCCGTAATTCCATTCACCATCACCAATGCCTATCGTCTTGAACGGAGTCACATTAGAGTTGACCAGTTCAGCCTTACCATCTGTCGCCATCGCTTGAGAACCCATTGCCAAAGTCAGTACTGCAACCAAGCCTACCATGCCTTTTTTCAACATCATTGCCATCTCCTTTAATTTTTTTTTCTGCCTCATGAGTATATTACCACGAATTTATATCCTAAAATTTTTGATTTATGACATTTATTGGAACATATTTCATTCTCATATAAATCAGTTCCTGTAGAAATGTAGACCATATTCACTTCGAAAGGAACTTTTTTCTTGGGTACAAAACGTCTCCTTTCCCATAGTTGGAAACTAGGCATTGTGGGTTCTCAGGATCATTTTCAGTACGCTCACGAATCAGTTTTATCACTACGTATAGTACATCCTTTCTAGTGGTGTTTTTTTCAAGCCACGTCGTGGTGCCCTTTCTTCTCCCATCTTTTCCGCTAAAAATCGCAAAACAGCCAATCACCGATAAATCTCGGCAACTGGCTGTTTAATTTGACTAAGTTTGTTTTGATTCTGTCTAAAAACAGGGTTCAGTTTTCAAAACTCCCATTGAGCTTTCTGATTCAAAAAAAATGTGGGCATCCTCCCCATAGAAAGGTCCTTACTACCTCAAATGAAGAGGAACGTATAACCCTTTGATACAATTATGTGGTGTATACTGGCCAACTGCCTCGTCTATACTCCACTTTACTTATTCTGATTTAGATTTTAGGGCTCTTTAGTCACTAAATGTTTCAATATCCCCGCAAAAATATAACTCTAACTTTTGGAAAACGTATACCTCTTACTGCCGTCGTTTTGCTGAATCAAGTGAAGTAAGTATTCGAACCATTGACCGAGCATTATGGCCGTACTTTAAAGAAAATCAAAAGCTAAATGGTACTACATCAATTCATTGACATAAAATAAAAAGAGGGACGAACAAAGCCACCCCATAGCTCTTTTTTCCCCTTTACTAGCCACCATATTTATTTCTTCCTCCGGTCAAGTATCTCTACGAGGTTATCTATAGCCCCATCACTTTTATTTTCATGCACTTATTTCCCTTACAAGGTTTACCTTATTCATTTCAACCCTTGGTAACTACCCATTTTCTAAATTGTTCTTTACCCTTTGAAATAGGATAAAGATGGTCATACATAGATTCTGGCATACCTAAAAATCCGGTTCTTTTATTAATTATATCTAATAAATTAGAGAAAAAATAACTGGGTGCTAACTCCTTAATATCATAACAACTAAACGTCTCTTCTTTAGCCCACTTTTTTATAAAGGCTCTATCATTAGAGACAATATGATTTATGCCATTATATTTTGATAATGCATCTACTAAAGAACCTTTAAATTCACTGTTTCCTGGATTTTTTAATAAATTCGATGAATGATTTTGATTATTATTATCCTCACCAAAAATAAATAATCCATTAAATATTGAATTCCCTTTAATAATCTCTCCTGCCTTACTAGCTTTAATAATTGCTTTTGCAATTTTATTTTTATCAGGATTTGATTTTACTTCGATTATTCCCAATACACTTTCAGGATGGACAATTATAAAATCATTTTCTTTAAAATATAAAGGCAATGATGGATTATAAATAATTATATCAATTTGAGTAGATATATTATCTCTCTCTTTAATAAATCCTGTTCCTACCTCAATATTATTAGGTAGAAGTCTCCTTAAAAAATTCATTAAAATTACTTCCTTATATCTACCATCTTCCCCCCAATGGGTAGAACCTATTAAATATCTTATCCTATTTTTAGTAGCATTAAATTCAAGGGCAATTGATTTTTGATACTCTAAAGAGTTGGGACCCATTATGATTTCCTCACCTTCATCATTTCCTACCTATCACTTCGCTCTACTCTTTACCATAGAACACTACAAAAAACATTTAATTACAGATATCTAACTGAAAAGAAAAAGCACCCAAAAGCATTCTAAATAACCATTGTTTTCTCGTCAAAAAAGAACTCACTCTAGAAGTGAGTTCTTATGAGTCTGTAAAACTTCTTAGTGTATTGTACATTGTTTTGTAAAATACTCCAAGTAAAGCCCCAAATAACCGTTATTTAAATAATAGATTAACTTAAATTGTTAAAAAAATATCACCAAAAATACCCAATTAATTGAATATATGGTATAATAAAGAAAGGCAAGTGCATAGGGCGTTGGGGTTCAACATCTCGTAGGTAAGGAGGTGTTGAATATGGAGCAAGCAATTTACTATATTGTCAGTATTATCCTTCAATTAGTAAATCTTATGATTACAATTGCTGATAAGATGACAAAAAAGTAGCCAACCCAACCGCCCTTGCAAAGTGTTTGGATTAACTACTTTTTTGTTTTTGCCACTCAACACTGTCAAGACCCTTTCGGTCTATGCACTTGTCTCTTACCTGCTTTTAGTATACCTTATTTTTCTAATTATAGTCAATGATGTCATTTTGTATTTTAACTTGTTAAAAGATACATGATACTATTGTTTGTCCTTATCTATTTATCCTTCTTCAATGTATTATTAAAACTACATAAGTGAAAAAGCATATTGATAACGTGGATTTTGTTTCATTGAGTACTCATAAAGGCAAACCTCTGGCCATATCCTTGCATTGACTCCCCTACCTATTTCAACAGCTAAACCAGCTGGTCCGGCAAAAAAGAGATGAATATTCCTATAGTTACCCTCTTGTATAAGGGTTTCAGTTTTATCCTTAACCAGCCTTTGAATCGCTTGGACTTGCTCTTTATATAAAACCCTCTTCAATCCAGGTTCATTGATCCAAACATCAAGCTGATCATACTCGGTTTTGGGTAGTGCATCTTCTACATCAATGTTCCGAACACGACCACTGACTGAAACGGTGATTGTCAGAACATTAGCCCCTCGTTTACTTATATCATATTCTAATTCTAAATCAGCGAAGGTTGCTCCATCTGGTGATTCAGATATCCACACTTGTTTTTCCCGATCATATTGATAAATGGAAAGCGGGATAGTATCAGTTATTAAAAATCCCATGTGGATGAGTAGTGGTATCGGTGAAATTGGAAATATTTCGGCAACCCCCGCATCAGTTGCTTTCATTCTCTCTATAAAACGCTTGTATAACTCCTCATTTTGTTTCTTTGCCTGTTGCCATCCTTCTGGAGAAAAATCGGTAAATTCAGTTTGATCCTCTACTGCTTCTACCATAATATATGGAGGAGCACCATCAAATTCAATACTGGTTGTAGGTGGACCTAAACGTTTATGTATTAATGCGATACTCTTTTTCCTCTTTTCTTCTGACCAAGAAGATACCCAAACTTCGTGTTCTTTTTTCATTTCAAATAATAATTGGGCTGTATAGGAGTCTCTAACGTGTTTATCATCGATCAATTTTGAATGTTCATAGCACATGAGCGTAAGATTATCCGGAACCTCTAGGTTATCAGGTTCAAAACCGAACTCTCTAGCAAATTCATGACGTGCCGATCCAGGTTTATGACCAATAATGTGTGCAATTATTCCGGTATTTGTTAAATGCCCATCCGTTTCAACAATCAAACGTTTTCTACATGGTTTGCCATTAGAATCCCTAAAGGAACAAAGACCAGCTGATACCATCCATAAATAATTATGCTCAGCTGCAGCTAATGGTTTTCTTGTATTGGTCTGATTTTTATTTCGTGACATAGATCCTCCCTATCTCAATCCAGTAATTTGCTTAGTTTTTCTATCTCCATGCCATACACGAACACGTTTTGTACCAACGATAATAAAGAACATTGTATCTGATTCATTCTCTAAATGAATAATTCTCTTCCACTCTCGTATATCTACATAGGATGGAGTAGGATCTTTCTCTGGATGTGTATGCCACTCCCCTAAATAAAAGCAATGTCCTCCTGTTTCTTCCCATACAGTGTCAAAGTATAATTGATGGCCTTCAGAGCTACGCTTAAAGCCTTTTCTTTTCCGTGTATCTTGTGGCATTGGAGCTGAGGCGTCATCAATAATAAAGTTATTATTTTCCTCAAGTATTCTACCAATGAGAATGCCTCCTGCTTCCAAATCATCTGATTTATGTTGCTGGTACAGTAAAATCTTCTTCAGTACTGAAGATCGTACCAAGGCATTTCTCCCATCAGGAAGGGATAACAAAAGTTCTTCAATCAATACGCTCCCCCCCCACGCAAATTGGACAATTAGGGTCCTTATAGAAAAGACGTGTCTCATCTAGTTTCTCTTGAGTAAATGTGAAGC
Organism: Brevibacillus halotolerans; assembly: GCF_026891775.1. Classification (NCBI taxonomy): domain Bacteria; kingdom Bacillati; phylum Bacillota; class Bacilli; order Caryophanales; family Paenibacillaceae; genus Brevibacillus; species Brevibacillus halotolerans. The sequence continues at coordinate 15,398 of NZ_JAPTNK010000009.1, read as the reverse complement.
GAGGAGTACTTTCATATCCCATTTGATAAAATTGAGTGGGATTACCTTTCCATGAAATAAGAGGATTATCAAACTCATTGCCACAAAGAACTTTAATTCCTGTTTCAACAGTCAATAAAGCTGTTTTTTCACTATCTAAGAAGCTATAGGGAGTAAATGTTGATCCACAACCTGTAATTGATCGAGCAAAGGGTTGAAATGGTTTAGCAAAGGCAGATCGATTATAGATTGGATTATCTCCATTCGGCTGGAACAGACATTGATAACACCCTTCTTTAACTCCATTTAGTGTGACTAGCACGTGACCCCCGATCCCGATCGGCTCTACCCACGTATAAATAATCGGTGGAGAGTTAGTTCGTCCATGAAAACGCTCATTGATTTCCATTTCTTGGTTAGGAGAACCAATTGCAATGATAACAAGATCTACACTTGCCCAATCAACAAGGTTATCTTGATAAACCTTATCGAACGGATTTATCAAAGCACTGACTAAAGAAAACGGGTATCTCCGGTTAATTTCCTCTTTCAAGGCCCTCACTTTTGCCTTATTGAGAATACCATCGGGAAATTTCTGATAGACATGATCATATCCTAGAGAATGACGATGGATATTATCCATCTCCATCCAATCATGATCTATTATTGTAAGCTGTTTCACTCCTGCTTTTGCAAACCTCATTGCAACTTCGCTCCCAATAGCTCCTGTTCCAATTATAACAACGTGCTTATCTGACAGAGAAAAATTCCCTCCTGTTCGATTTAACAGATGATGGGGGTGCCATCTGCAAATCTGTGCTGGTTGCATCTTAAGATTTTTTGGAATCTGAACAAGGGGGTGAATTTGTATAGCTGCAACTTTTCGATTTCTACGATCCCGTTTCCGGATAGGTTCATAAGTGAATTTGTAACCAAATAATGCCCAAATGCCATTCAATATAGGTAACCCTATTACAATATAATCACATTCAAGCATTACTTCACTTTTATGACCGATAATCTTATAAAATTGCTTTAAATTTTTTTTATTAAGGTTTGGAACAATATTCTCACGTAATTTCATAATATCCCATGTGCTGTTAAAATCAGGAGGCATAATGGAGGTATCTTCTTTAAGAGGAAAATAGATACAACGATGTTTCTTTCCATCTTTTAGATTGACATGAAACAATTGATGTACAACGCGATTAATGATAAAGGGTTTCTCCCGTTCGGCTGCGATTACCAAATTTTTTTCGCTTAGGGGTATCTCCCACAGGTCTAGCTCTCGTAACTGTTTATTCTCTGTATTAATGAGTCCATACAAAGGCAATATATTATTTTGTCTAGCCCAGTACGCTTCAAATTCTTTGAGAAACTCATTTCGATTTTCACCAAGACGCCCTTTCTTTATCAGTTCAATAACCTTTTCAAAACAGTTGAGAAGAATTGAACCTGGATGACGGGTATCAATAAGTAAGGACTCTGTTCTAGTGAAACAAATAAATCCATCAGTCTCTTTATGTGGAATACGACCAAATTGATTTGAACGGTCGAAGAATTTAGGAAGTTCTCTTGGAAAAAATTCGGGGAAACCTACCGTAAGGACAGAAGGTTTCCCATCAATCTGAATATATAACTCTGCGACTTGCTGACAACCACGATAATTAAGTCTTTGATCACTGGGTATAGGGATGATATCTTTAATTAAATTCTGATCGATTTGAGAAATATCTTGTTTGACAATGTCAATGATATTCATTGCTACACCCTCTTCCTGATTAAGCTGATTCTGAGCTTGGAATCACAGCAGTGTGCATTGATCTCTTGCCAGTGTCTGGCCTTGGAGGCACTGGGAAATCACTTCCCAATTGTTTCTGGAGAACTTCAGCTGCATCTACTGGATCAATTTTTACTTTTGCATCTTTCAAAGCATCTAAGAGATCTTCAAGCTTTTCTTTGAATGTTTTCATTTGCTTGTTTGTCATTTTTTGAAACAGATCTGGATATGGGTCAACCGGAAGTAGTACCGACAAGCGGTGATATGTTTTCAATTCCTCATCTTCATCTTCGATCACGGTTACAAAGTGGGCTAACATACTGTCTACAACACAAATTAATGCGTCTAAATCACGATACGTTGTTTGTCCGCTAAAATAGTCTACTTCTTTCTGAATTGTTAACCAATGGTATACACATGATGTCAGTGCTATTCCACTAGGTTTCCCATTAACACTTGTAAAATGAACGTCTTTCCACCGCTTTAGGTATCGAACTACACGACGGAACTGCTTTCGATCGTTCGCATCGTCCAAATGCCCTTTGACCGTGCTGATCAAATCCTTAGGATTGGAGAGGTCCCATTTTTGATTCTCCTCGTTGCTATTTGGTTTCCCTTTTGCAAGATAAACTTTCCCATCAGAATTTATAGCCGAATATACTGTAATATCAACGTGATAGCCAGCAGCATAAGTAACTGTGATACAAGGTGTCTTGAACTTTACATCCTTCGTATGGTCTTCCACAGCTTCATATACCCACTGTTTTGCTTCAATAGGTGTAGCATCATCTGTTGACATTTCAAAATAAAGCCCGACATCAATATCATAATCTCCATTAAGGGGGTGAATCCCCGTATTCATCGCATAAGACCCCTGGTTAAAAATTGTGAACTCTTTTGCACCTTCCGGTATGTTTTTCTCAATACGTTCTACGATAATATCTCTCTTTTCTCGTAAAACCTCGTTCTCTTCTGTTAACTTAATTTTGTCGTGAAAATCAATAAACTGCTTCTGACATAATGCCATTTTTATCCCCCTCCTTCAATCTATCTAATCGAACTGAATATATAGGTAAAGTATACCTCATAATTTGCTACTTGGAAACATTTGTTCTATATATTGTTTACATGGCACCCGACATTGTTCTAATAACAAAAGGTTATTGTTTAGAAAAATCTGTATTAAAAGAGGTTTTTGGATAACACATTATTTTACAGTTCGCGCACAACAGGACAACTAAACTGCAAGGTTGTTTACATTAATATATCAAAATCATTGGAACCATACTTATTCTAAGTATTTAAAATCTCCTTTATGTTACCTTTAAAACCTTAGTAATAAATAAAACTAATTCAAGTTAGACTATGTATACCTTTGAAATAAAATTTGATCAAAAATGGATTCTTTTTCAGTAGATATAAGTTGGGTTTTTATAAAAAAGTTTGATTAAAAAAGTTCTACAAACCTTGATGTATCAACATTTTTTCGAAAACATGCAATATATTTGATCAATCTTTTTTAAATACTGTCCAAACTTTTTTTCAAAACAGTCGGACTTTTTTTATCTACACCGAAAAAGGAAAGACCTAATGAAATGGAGACACATTATAGGGATCGATATGAGACACGGCCAACTGTTAAGAAGTTTTTTTCTATGGAGAATGTGCTTGAATTTTGTGGATCAGTGGAAAGAATGGATATTACTTGATCATAAAAAAGAACTGAAAGAGACCAGGAGCAAGTTAGAGAGATAGCATCTACCTTTTTTAACGGTAATCAAGCTATTATTCGTGTGAACTGGAAACATGGCACGAGATTTAAGGATGTAGTAAAAACATAGGAAGGGTTAGAAAATCTTTGTATACTTTCTATAGTCGTTTAATAAAAAATTAGTTTAAAACAAAAAACTACATACTATACGTGAAAGAGTATAAAGCAGGGGAGTTATATATAAGGGGTTGATTGGTTTTGGAGGAGGACGTAATCCGTAGCAGGAGGCGTATCCGCTCGAGGACCTCAGAAAATGGCTTTGTTAAAAAATGTTGTTGATTTTATTGTTAAACTGCCATGTAAGAACGATATTTTCTTACATTTTCTGTGGTGAAGCATGGCTTCATGGATGGCTAACGGGGCAGTTTAGTTTAACAAGAAATTGTCAATTACCTTTTTTAATAAGAAACTAATTGGAGTTATTTGAGTTTTTTTGTTCTTTTATTACAATTTTAAAAATATATTATAATGCGATTTTAGAAACAATCTTAGCAGATACATTATAGGACATAGATCTTTAATTAAAAACTATAAAAACAAAAGAGGAGATCGAATGCCCAATCTTTGGAGAGCACCTTTATCAAGAGATACGGTTTATAGCAGTCAATGAAAGAAATTCTGAAATGGCTGAACGAATCGCACAAGATTGTAAAGATGTAGAGCGGAATACAGAAGTAAAAAAGCATTAAAAGCATGAGCAAAAAGTGTCCGGTAGAGTATCTTTCAATGGAGGAGAACCCCATGGCGCAGTTTACGTTTGAGACGATTGACGGTCCAGGCACCGTCGAAGGAAAAGTTTGTTTGACACTCAATAAGAACAGCAATCCTTATATTGCTTATGCCGGCATTAATCGCCAACTGATGCTGGCCAATAAGGTTGCCGGTTCATGGATTCGGGAGGAAGTGTTCAGTGCAGGTCTCGTCAGTGGCATAGACGACCGAATCTGCCTCGAGATCGACTCCGAGGGTAACCCACACATCGCCTATTTAAACAATGACAGCCTTCTCACTTATGGTGTCAAGCGAGACAATCATTGGGAGTTCACGCCTATCCCGACGAGCCGTTTTGGCGACCCACGTGGTGTTTCAGGCTATGATTTTAGGCTTCACTCGGGACGCGATACTCCGTACTTTGCTTTTCACGATTTAACCACGAGGTCACTGGGCTTTACGAGAAAAGTTGCGGGGCAATTTAAGCGAATGTTGGTAGTACCTGAAAGTAACCTTTGGAGCATAGGTCAGTCTCCCTCAATGGTGTTCGATGGTGTTTCTGAGACATGCCTCATTGCGTATATCGACGAACTCGACGAGGGCAGACCGGAACCCCTTACAAGTGTTCAGGTGACGAGAATTAACGACCCCACTGAAGGTATTGTCGGCTTTACGTCGCTCCTCGATAGCGGCAATTTCAGAGTGAGAAGACCTACTTCCATAACAGGAGGCACTGAATGGTGTGTAGCCTACGCAGACCTAACTAACGGCAAGCTAAAGGCATCAGTTTTCGACATTAGTATGCCAGCGGTGCACAAAGAAGTTGTAACGGACACTGTTTTTCCGGTTGTTCCATCGATCGCAAAAGAACCTGGGTCTAGGCATGGTTATCGAATAGCCTTTGGTGACGAAAACAAGCTTAAATTAGCCTCTCGCAACCGATTCGGCGTATGGTTCGTAGAGGTCGTCGATCCTGACGGCGGCGACATGCCGTCCTTGGCTTATGATAATCTCGGTAATGCCCACATCGCATATACGGTTGGGAAAACGCTGAAATACGCCATGGGGAAGGGTGTTCGAATCATCTAAGTCATCCTAATTGTATATAAAGTGTCCGGTAGAGTATTTTTCAAGACTCGTTTACGTTTGATTGTTGACGCCACAGACGTAGTTCTTATTTAGTTGACGGAGGCAAGAGTTGAAGATCCAGCCGCCAATAATTCTTGGTGGCTTTTTCTTATTCAGCTAACGGTAGCAGAATACTTAAGAAGGGAAAGTTTATTTTATAGAGAATTAGTTGCATTATTTTTTTGTTTTGTTTTAAAAAATAGGTACTAACACATTGTGAGGGGGAAATATTTAAGGTTTTCAGAGAATAATACAATTTTTTATTTTATTTACCAGACCGTATATTGGCAAAGGAATTGGTTCAAGAAACATTTTATCAAGCATTTAAATCAATTCATCGATTTAAGGGTAATTCGAAAATTAAAATTTGATGGTGGTGAAATCCCCCTATCTCATTCGGAACTTGCAAAAAGAATGGGAACATCCAATTACAGAGTACGTACCCTCCTATCTAAATTAGTTCACGAAGGTATTGTTTATTATGATGACCGCGACAAGCTTTTTTTCAACCGTTTTGTATTTGTTCAAGAGAACGAAGGAAACTACTAAAGATGACCTTTACTCCAAAAATTTTCACTTTTTTACATGTGAAGAATTTCTAAGCGAAAACAGAAATGTGCAGCGCTTTGTTCTTCATTATGTTGGAAAAGAATTGGTATACCTCCATGGAAACTGGAAATGGGGGCATATTAAAGATCTTTATGGTACAGAAGGTTTACTTAACATCCGTACTCGTAAAGAAGCCTTATTGATCTTAGAAAAAGCATCTAAATATCTAAAAATTAAAGTTTGTGATGAGAACTATCAGGTACTCCATGTCCATCAGAAATGGTTAGATATGGGGGAAGTCTACTCAGAAGGTGCAGAGCTATGGGTTTTTAAACAGCTCAAAAAGCACCGTTTTTGCTGTGACTTCTTATCCAGAAAAGCTCTATGGCAGCTAGCAAAAGTGATGGAAGATTACTATGCTAAATTCGGTTATGACTATGCAACTGAAATTTTCGATACGGCCCTATACAGCATACAAAAGAATAAGGCCCGATCCCAAGCTTTCTTCAACCTAATTTACAAATAAGAAGCCGAATATGTAGTCAATGATGAAAAGAACGAACTGGAGGAAATTAGTGCCTATTTTCGTGCTGTTATGGAATCCGCCGAGCTTAATTATGCTGTACAGATGTCCATGGATTTCGATGCACTTACGAAAAAGAGACAGTTAGCTGAACAGAACCTTTTTGAGGATGGTGAACTTTCTTCTATTAATCAACAAGTCATTGAAGAATCAAGCACACAAATTAAGGAAGTATGGGAAAAACTTCTTCACATGCAACGTTGCTGGTTAAGACGCTTTTCTTTGAGACCTGAATGGTTTATTAAACATCGCCATCAGATCGCATCCTTACCAACAGCTCCTTTTTATGAAATTCAAAAGGAGATTCAATTACATATGAGTCAACAAGCGGCACCAGATTCTAGATACAAACATTGGGCAGTTTAATTTTTTTAAAATTGCCTCGGATGCAGCTTCTTTCGCATGTTCATTTTTCTGTCTCATTAATTGAATAAGTAATAAAGAACCGAACGGTGGCTTTCATTATTGTTGAGCGACCGTAATTTGGCGTTCCTTACTACTTACCCTCCCCTCTTACTTCAATTCCAGCTTTCATTTGTTTGTTTTTTCTATTGATCTCTTGTCCTTTTACCGAATTTATTGGACATTAAAATATACAAATACTGGAGTTAATCTCTAAAAAGCTGTGGATAACGTTTTTCTGACAATGGAAAAGCTATTTCCATACATGGATAAGAAAATAGCTTGATTGGATAAAATGTAATTGATCGTGTATGACTAAATTATACTTCTTAGTAAAGTTAATATTAGGTGGAATAACTATATAGCACTTTAGGATAACGAGCTTCTTCTTCTATTTCCAAATTCCTACCAGCAAAAAAAGCCTGTTCTATCAAGGATTTACGGCTATAATAACGTCCTATAGAATGGTATTAACAAATGGTATTAAACTATTGTTTTAACTAATTGATTTAACTAATGGTAGTAACTTATTTTATTAAGGAATAATCCTTATAAGGCATTCAAAAACATCCCTACCTTTGTTTAATATCTAAAGGATTTTTTTAAGATATTAGACCAATCATCCATGTAAAGTAAATACTATTTTGTCCTTTTCAAAATGTTACAATCCATTGATCCACTTGGAGAAATATATTCCATACCATATCCGATACTTTCGATTCTTTTTTTAAATGATTCAAAATCCCATCTATGATTTGTAGTGGCATAATATATATTATTTGTTTCTGATTTAAATGTTTCCCATTCATGTATCATTATTTCTTCCGGACAGTTTGTTTTGATATAAGCGAAGACTCCATTGTTATCGTCCCAACATTGTATAAATTGTACTACTCGTAGTACTCCTTTTCTTTTTCGGGGTTCTTTCATATTAAAATTCATTGCTTGTCTCTCCTTTATATAAAATAAGCGGAATTCCTATATGGAACTCCACTTATTTCCAAGATTATTTAAGAGAAATCTGGCCAATTTTCTTGATGGATATCTCCTGCTAATCTGCTTAGTGTCTTATATTTAAAAGGGTATAAATTCTCAATATATGTACGGGCAAATCTTAGCTCGATACCTTCAAGCAAGTAGTTTTCTGCCATGAAATCTGCTCCGTAAAGTTCTCCACTATCCTGTAAACATATGAACAAAAAAACAGGATAATACCTACCATTGTTAGCCTTGATTATACCTTTTGCTAAAATAAATCCACCTTCTAAAGTTTCAACATCGGGATTACTTAATTCATCAAGGTATCTTCTTGCATATTTCTCTGCTTTAAAACCTAAAATCATTGGAGGTTTCTTTTCATATTCCTGTTTGAATTTTTGATCTGTTTCAGTACGTTTTTTCTGTTCCACTACATGTTTATCATGAATTACTTGTAAACGACATTTAATACACATTTCCTTAAACCCTTGAAAGTCTAAGGTTGCCAAATCATATTCAGATAAAGATATTACGAACCTTGTATCTCCACACTTAGGGCAATCCTTCAATTCTTCTAGTTTTTTATTTCCCCATTGGAGGATCTGTTCTTCCAATGGCAAATTTACATTAACCATTCTTCTGAAAGAGTTATTTTCAGTATTTTCCCCCATAATACTTTCTCCGTCCTCATATAATTGAATATAATAGGTATTAATTAGTTTTTTACGAATTATCTTGTACCTATGCCCTTTACATTTTACTTCCCGGGTTTCATTTTTTTCTGTTTTCTTCCATTGAAATTTAATCATGGACATCCACACCTTTCTATGTTTTAACACCTTTTTTGAAAAGTTCATTTGTTTTTGAATAAAAAAAAGTCCACCTGTTAAACACATAGCTAAATGAGCTATCTGTCCAACAAATGGACTTTCCTATTCTGAAAATGGTTACAATAAACCATAAGAAAAACAAATGAATAATTAGTTCTATTATATCAAATACCTTCGAGATAATAAATACTTCTCGCTGCATTAGATATTAAAAAGAGATTGAACCTGCATTTTCGTTAAATATGCTAGGAACGTATTTTCGAAACGAATAATATTCTTGGTTACCTATAATAACGTGATCCTCTACAGGAATACCGATAAAGTTCCCAATCTTGATTATTGATTCGGTGAATCTAAAATCTTCATCTGAAGGTTTGCTATTTCCTGAAACATGATTATGTACCAAAATTACTCTAGCAGCATTATTACTTATGGCATGTTTAAATATATCTTTATTCTGAAGACAAATGCTAAACATAGTTCCTATACCTACTACATGTTGACTAATCACTTGTAACTTAGTATTGAGACATAAGACAACCATTTGCTCCTGCTGTAAATTTATTAAGTAATTCATCATGTAATCCGCTACTTTTTTAGGATCATCTATTACTTCTCCCACTATTCTCTTAGAATTTATACTTTCATTTAATTGAAAACAAGTGTACAGCTTCATTGCCCCAATTTCTCCAATTCCTTCAATCTGTTTCAATTCTATCAAAGTCATTTGTGAAAGCTTATTTAGTCCTAAATAATGGAGCTTTGCAATTGTTTTCTCTTTCATACTTTTACCTAAAAGCCCCATAAGTAAAGTAATAGTATCAGTCTCCCCCTTTTCAATCCTTTTATAAATTTGTTTTATAGAAGAATTAACCTCCGTTGATAAATCTGTGGTACTTTTCTGAAATGCTCCCATAAAGCCTCCTAGTAATCTCTGTCTGAATGAATTGAATGGAAACAAAAAAAGCCCATCTGTTGAACATGCTTCCGCTAGGGGAAACTTCCAACAAATGGACTTTTTTATATTTACCAAATGCTAACTATAAAAGTTGCAATAAAAAACTAATCTATATTTATTTTTATCATATAGTATTATTTTCAGTTATTCAATACATTAAATTACGAGTGAAGAAAAGCCCACCTTAGAATTTTTTCTAAAGTGGGCTTTACATCGTTCTTACTATCTATTTTACTCCATTAATTAAGATTTATACCTCATTATTCAAATATAATATTATCCGCTATAATTCTATAACATATTTTTACTAGATTTAAGTACTTCCCTCTATATTAATTCCCTCATGGTATTAGATGTTCCGTCTTCATTTCCTGCTTCTTTAGAAACACCATCCATAGTGAATTCACCTAACTTTGTTCCAGCTACATAGACATCATAGGTACCGGAGGGAACGTTATAAAACGTAGTCGTTGTATACCGCGTATTTTTACTGGCCTTAAGTACTTCCCCTTGTTTTAATTCCACAGTAACAGTTTTAGATGTTCCTTCCCAAGAAAGAATCTTGTTTCCCTTCAATGGACCATCCTTGATTTGTAGGTTTTTAGCTCCTGCAGCAGGTGTTCCCCCTTCATTTCCTTTTTCCTTAGAAGCGCCATCCATAGTAAATTTGCCTAGCTTTGTTCCAGCCACATATACGTCATAGGTACCGGGGGTAACGTTATAAAACGTAGCCGTTGTATACCGCGTATTCTTAGTAGCATTAAGTACTTCCCCCTGCTTTAATTCCACAGTAACAGTTTTAGATGTTCCTTCCCAGGTAAGAACCTTACTTCCCTTTAATGGTCCATTCTTAACTTGTAAGTTCTTAGCTACTTCAATCGGTGTTTCACCTACATTACCTGGTTTCTTGGAAATACCGTCTATAATAAATTCGCCTAACTTTGTTCCAGCCACATATACATCATAGGTACCGGGGGTAACGTTATAAAATGTAGCTGTTGTATACCGCGTATTTTTACTGGCCTTAAGTACTTCCCCCTGTTTTAATTCCACGGTAACAGTTTTAGATGTTCCTTCCCAGGTAAGAACCTTACTTCCCTTTAATGAACCATTCTTAACTTGTAGGTTTTTAGCTGCTTCAATCGGTGTTTCACCTATATTACCTGGTTTCTTGGAAATACCGTCTATAGTAAATTCGCCTAACTTTGTTCCAGCCACATATACATCATAGGTACCCGGGGTAACGTTATAAAACGCAGCCGTTGTATACCGCGTATTTTTACTGGCCTTAAGTACTTCCCCTTGTTTTAATTCCACAGTAACCGTACCAGATGTTCCTTCCCAAGAAAGAATCTTACTTCCCTTCAATGGACCATCCTTGATTTGTAGGTTTTTAGCTCCTACAGTAGGTGTTCCCCCTTCATTTCCTTTTTCCTTAGAAGCACTGTCCATAGTAAATTCGCCTAGCTTTGTTCCAGCTACATATACATCATAGGTACCTGGAGCAACATTATAAAACGCAGCCGTTGTATACCGCGTATTTTTACTGGCCTTAAGTACTTCCCCTTGTTTTAATTCCACAGTAACCGTATCAGATGTTCCTTCCCAAGAAAGAATCTTACTTCCCTTCAATGGACCATCCTTGACTTGTAGGTTCTTAGTTGCTTCAGTCGGTATTTCACCTTCATTCCTTGGTTTATTTGAAATACCGTCTATTGTGAATTCGCCTAACTTTGCACTAGCTACATAGATATCATAGGTACCCGGGGCAACATTATAAAAATTAGCGGTTCTGAAACGAGTTTGTTGCGTGTATTTTATTTGGTTATTTTGTTTTAACTCAATAGTTATAAGCCCGCTTGTATTTTTCCAACTAATAATTTTGGCGTTAAAGTCACCATCTGTTATCTTTAAATCACTAGGTTTTGTTTTTTTCCCTCCGCCTGATTCTGGAGATGGACTCTTTCCTGTACTCACATTAAAGTTCCCTACCAATTTTCCTGCAATGTACACGTCATACGAACCATTCTTCAAGTTATAAAAAGTAATAGTGGTAAATCTTGTACTAGACGTTTGTTGTATAGCACCATTTTGCTTCAACTCAATTACAGTAACTCCTTTTGTCCCTTTCCAAGATAAATCTATGCTTCCCTTTAGCTTTCCATTTTTAGCTACAAAATTAGTGATTTCTTGGGCAGGAGCGGGAGGCGCTTGGTAGGTTACTTTTTTGATTGAACCTTTGCTCCAAACATCCTGATATTTTGGATAAATGATAATCTCATAGTCTCCATAGCTTACATTTTGAAGTGTAGAAGAGCTAGAAACCTCAACACTGAGAAGCGGACTTGTTGAATCTTGTTTTCTTACTACCACTAGATAAGACGACACTCCAGAAACAGGTTTCCAAGAAATTTTTGCTTTTGTTCCTGATTTCATTATTGAAATAGTCGTTGAATCAACAATCTTAGACGCTATATCTAGAATATTAAGGGTGATAGTAACTGAGTCACTTGTTACCCCGCCTTTTTTAGCTATAATCGTAAATGATTGCGAACGTGTACCACTTGGCACATCTACCACAAAAGAAGAACCATTTCCTTGCTTAGCTTTCGAAATACCGTTTACCTCTACAAAATCAGATTTAGACTCAATTACAAATCGAACCGTAGTATCATTCAACAAACTTACACTTTGAATTCGAGGTTTTGCAATCGTTTCGATTTGTTCCTTCTTTGTTGTAAAAGACACTTCAGCTACCTTATTTTCGAAGTCTTTCTTACTGGCTGTTACTTGGGCTCGATAATTCATATTCGGCTTTAGATTAGTAAGGCCATATTTGTTTCTAGATAAAATACCTGTACCGTCCGCTGGCAATAATTTTACCTTGTAAGTAACATCGGTTCCTAAGTCGTTCCATAAAAAATTAGCACTATTCTTTGTTATATTAGTTGCATTGATTGATAAATGACCCAATTGTCCTTTTTCTCGAATAGCTTGAATTGTATACGCTTCTTTCGTTTTATCTTCGCTTGTCACTTCAACTTGTATGATATTAGTCCCTACCTGTAAAGGAACAGAAATTCCCTCTGCAGAAGTAAGGGTGTTATTTACCTTGACCGTTGATAACTCATCTGTAGCTTGAGCTTTGACTTTAAGGAAAGTAGTATCATAAGGAACTGTCACATTATATTTATTTTGTGAAGGATTAAAAGCTGGTGATAGTGCTTCAGGTGATACTGATAATGCCTTCAAACTTGCGTTTTGACTTAATGATTTTGTTTGCGCTGTCACTTGTACCGGTGAAGAAGCATTTCCTTTTATGTCATATGCAGTAACCGTATAAGTAAAAGACTGATCTGCATGTAACCCTGATTCTTTATGAGTTATTTCACCATTAACTGATTCAACGGTTCCTTTTGAGATCGGACCTTCTCCTGTTTTTGTGTTCCTGTAAGACAAGTCGTAAGAATTCCCACTCACATGTTGGTATGTCCATTCTGGATTTCGGTGAATTACATATTTTTTTCCACCTTCAACTGTTTTGAAGCGAAATGAGACTGAATCCTTCGAGGCATCTGGCTGGGAAACCTCTGCAGAAGTGATTGATAATGTTTTTGTTGAAAGTATAGTAGGCTGGCTTTCGCCTACTTTTGTAGTAACACTAATTGAGTATGTATACTCAGTGTTTGGAGTAAGTCCATTATCAATTACGGATAGGTTTTTTCCCTGATAAATAACTACATCATTTCTTTTTATTGTGTAATGATCAACATTTGGTACCTCAGTCCATGATGCAGTAATAGAAGTTTGAGAAATTTTATCAGCTTTTAATTTTGGAGATGGAGGTGTTATTTGTTCTGGTCCATCTTGAACATAATCATCTGGTTTAGGGAGCGGTATGCCAGAATATAAATCCGGATTGACTATGGCCACTTGATAAACCATTGACCGACCTTCTTTATTTATATATTGGCTTCGTACAACAAATCCTGACTCTTTACCTAAATTTTTTTGCATAGGTATTCTTGCAGCAGAACCGAGATATCCTACCTTATCAGTCAAAGGATAAAAATAGACGCCATCAAAAGAAAAGTCCCATATCAATTTTGTGTTGAGATCATGATCACTAGGTAGTTTAAATAAATACTTTAGATCTACATATTCTTCAGTCTGAGCTTTTATCTTCATCGTATGTTCGTCTACAGACTTTTGATTGGATGGTAAGATTGGTTTTCTATGGAACCCTTTTAATTTTTCATAGTACTCCCCTGTTGGATAAATATTATATACATCTTGATATTCTTGAACCCTTGCAAGCTTCTTTTCTAACTTACCAGTTATCGGATTAATGATGTGTGCGGGTTGATCGTGCATATTTAGTAAATTTTTGTTGAAATCAAAAGATAATTTAAAGGGAAAATTAATGGGATACTCCCATTTTTTATTTAGTTGGTAATCTAATTTAAAAACAAAACGATTGTTATAGGTATACAAATTTAGTTGATCATCAAAAACAATTTGTTTAAATCCAGGATTAGGGAATTGACTGGATGATACCCAACTCCCTGTATTCGGGTCTATCTTTGCCAAGAAACTTGTTCCATTTTGAGTATAATTATTTACGCCAACCAATAAAAATCCATCCTGTCTAATCGCAGGAGTTGAAAGTTGAAGGCTATCTGAACCTACTTTTTTTGTAAATTTAATTGACCCATCTTCTTTATTTATAGCTACTATTTGGTTCTTGCTAGTTGTGTAAATAATCCCTTTCTTTGAAAGAACTAATCCTTCCAAAGAAAATGATAGGGGTAATTTTTGTTCCCATTTAAGCTGACCATCTTTATCAATAGCTCTGATTGATAAAGTTTTGGAGTTCTCATAAACGCCAGTATAATAGGTTCCCGCAGCATCTAGAGAGCCGTTTTCTACTAGGCCCGCTGATTTAAAACTCCACAATTCTTTACCATTTTTAGTATCTAAAGCCTTCATTGTTTTATTATGCCCAGCTATATTTTGCATGACTAGAATAACGTCATCATTTCTTAATCCAATGACCCCATGTCCTGGAGCTCTCCATAAAACTTTCCCTATAGGTGTTACTGCCAAAATTTCTTTCCCAGCTGCTCCATACATTGTTCCATCTTTGCCAATTAACTTAGGATCAAAATTGTTTATCTTCCATACATATGGATATTCCTTTTCTGTATATCTTTTATTGCTGTTTTTACTAGGGGTATAAGCAGGATTCATTGGATTTATTGCCTTTTTATCATAGGCCCCTTCTTCATAACCGCCTTCCATGATCTCTACTGTTTCTTGATCATAACCAGCATTTTGAGTGAAAAGATTATTGGAAGCAAAGCTTGAATCCGGTGGAATACCAATCATAACTGCTGACATTGATAGTAATAAAGCTAGAAAACCATTAAAAAACTTCATTCTAATAACACCTCCAAAAAAAATAAAGACACAGTAAAACAACAGCCTATTTTCATAGACTTTTGTTGTTTCACTGTGTCTGCACACCCATGAATCATATGTATAATTTTCCTACATTATAACATTGTGATTCATTATATTAAATAGTTTCCACATAAATTTGTACTGGAGTTAGTATAGTTTCATGGACACCTCTTAGTTAAGTCCTTACAATGAAAACAAGAGGAGATGAGTCCGGATGGAACACAAAAAAACGAACAAGAGATACAATGAAGATTTTAAAAGAACAG
>NZ_JAPTNK010000089.1:0-255 GCF_026891775.1 Brevibacillus halotolerans | reverse complement strand
CGATTTCTCTTGAGTATTTCCGTATTAAATCTGCTTTAGATTTACTCCACAAGCCTATAGTCTTCTCAAGTACCCATCCACCAGCTCTTACGATTTTACCGAAACCTTTAATGGCTTTAAGAGTAGCGCTTACAACTTTTTGCTCTTTGACGATACCTTTAGAAGTTCCTATAGGTATAATTTTTTTGTTCTTCAAGTCTAAATAAACATTTGCTTCAATTAGGACGAGTCTAAAGTTTACTGGGTCATAAACTG
>NZ_JAPTNK010000088.1:0-255 GCF_026891775.1 Brevibacillus halotolerans | reverse complement strand
AACTTTGCATCGGCTACATTTCCGAACTGACTTGTCATCATTTCTTTTCCGCCCTTACCCATTGTCATAATGGCAATGACGGAAGCGATGCCGATAATAATTCCTAGCATGGTTAAAATGGAACGCAATTTATTGGACCAAATACCATCTATAGCAATGCGAAAGCTTTCGATGAGGTTCATGTAGCGAACACCTCGTTTTCATCTGCGCCAGCAAAGAGTCGTTCTTTTACTTTTTCATCCTTCATAATGACAC
>NZ_JAPTNK010000087.1:0-255 GCF_026891775.1 Brevibacillus halotolerans | reverse complement strand
AATTCTAATTTCAAATATCAAAGACATGAAATATAAAAATAGAGTATGGATTAAGGTGCCAGCCATGACACCACATACGACTATTCCAAGAATGTAAAAGAAAACAGAAGCATTTAACCAAGGGTACCTCTTCATTTTCATCTCACCTTTCTTGATATAATTTAATCATAACCTAGACCAATTTTGATCTAGGTTATGATTAATTATATGAACCAGAAGATGATATCAGTAATATCCTTTGCTACATCCTCTGGC
>NZ_JAPTNK010000086.1:0-255 GCF_026891775.1 Brevibacillus halotolerans | reverse complement strand
AAAAGTGGCATGTATGGAAACAAAATCATTAATAAGAGTAATACCACTACCAATATGGTTATAAGATTAGTGCCACAATCATCGGATATTCGACTCATCTTCCTCACATTCTCAATTGTCAAATCTATACCAGCACTAAAAGCGTTATAGACCATATGTTCAGCACCATGATATCTAGACAGCCTACTAAATCTTATTACTGCCAGACTAATAATTAATACAAGCAATATGACTGACATAGTTAATGATATAATA
>NZ_JAPTNK010000085.1:0-255 GCF_026891775.1 Brevibacillus halotolerans | reverse complement strand
TCAGACTTACATAGCCACCTGCGCGCGCTTTACGCCCAATAATTCCGGACAACGCTTGCCACCTACGTATTACCGCGGCTGCTGGCACGTAGTTAGCCGTGGCTTTCTCGTTAGGTACCGTCAAGGTTCCATCTTATTTAAATAGCACTGTTTCTTCCCTAACAACAGAACTTTACGACCCGAAAGCCTTCATCGTTCACGCGGCGTTGCTCCATCAGACTTTCGTCCATTGTGGAAAATTCCCTACTGCTGCCT
>NZ_JAPTNK010000084.1:0-255 GCF_026891775.1 Brevibacillus halotolerans | reverse complement strand
AATGTGGTAGATGGTGGGCCTAGGCTGACTCGAACAGCCGACCTCACGCTTATCAGGCGTGCGCTCTAACCAACTGAGCTATAGGCCCCTAAGAGCCATGCTCTCTCAAAACTGAACAGTAAAGATGCTTGCTAGCCGATTTGCTACCGTATATCTCGAAGAGATATCGGAAGTCTCCATAGAAAGGAGGTGATCCATCCGCACCTTCCGGTACGGATACCTTGTTACGACTTCACCCCAGTTATCTACCCCACC
>NZ_JAPTNK010000083.1:0-255 GCF_026891775.1 Brevibacillus halotolerans | reverse complement strand
AGTTAAAGGTTTGATCTTTCGATCTACACTAATGCTTGCATGTTCCTACAAAAGTAAGAACGTTTGCCTTGTATGCTTTCTATCATTATCCAGTTTTCAAAGAACAAATATATGGATCAGTAACCTTTAAGGTTACCGGCCTGGCAACGTCCTACTCTCCCGGCCCAAATGGGCAAGTACCATCGGCGCTAGAGGGCTTAACGGTCGTGTTCGGAATGGGAACGTGTGTGACCCCTCTGCCATCATCACCAGACA
>NZ_JAPTNK010000082.1:0-255 GCF_026891775.1 Brevibacillus halotolerans | reverse complement strand
TTCTCTCCTCGCCTACCTGTGTCGGTTTGCGGTACGGGCACCTTGTTCCTCGCTAGACGCTTTTCTTGGCAGTGTGAAATCAGGGACTTCGGTACTTAAATTTCCCTCGCCATCACAGCTTGTGCTTGTTGGTGTGCGGATTTGCCTACACACCACACTTACTGCTTAGACGGCCATCCAATAGGCCGCTCACCCTATCCTCCTGCGTCACGCCATTGCTCAAGCGGAACAGAGGTGGTACTGGAATATCAACCA
>NZ_JAPTNK010000081.1:0-255 GCF_026891775.1 Brevibacillus halotolerans | reverse complement strand
TAGCAAGAGTTATCCCGCGCACCTTAGGATTCTCTCCTCGCCTACCTGTGTCGGTTTGCGGTACGGGCACCTTGTTCCTCGCTAGACGCTTTTCTTGGCAGTGTGAAATCAGGGACTTCGGTACTTATATTTCCCTCGCCATCACAGCTTGTGCTTATTGGTGTGCGGATTTGCCTACACACCACACTTACTGCTTAGACGGCCATCCAATAGGCCGCTCACCCTATCCTCCTGCGTCACGCCATTGCTCAAGCG
>NZ_JAPTNK010000080.1:0-256 GCF_026891775.1 Brevibacillus halotolerans | reverse complement strand
TGGCAGAGGGGTCACACACGTTCCCATTCCGAACACGACCGTTAAGCCCTCTAGCGCCGATGGTACTTGCCCATTCGGGCCGGGAGAGTAGGACGTTGCCAGGCCGGTAACCTTGAAGGTTACTGATTCTATATTTGTTCTTTGAAAACTGGATAATGATAGAAAGCATACAAGGCAAACGTTCTTACTTTTGTAGGAACATGCAAACATTAGTGTAGATCGAAAGATCAAACCTTTAACTGTGGTTAAGTTAATA